>JBKHWX010000036.1:0-5029 GCA_046566325.1 Actinomycetes bacterium
CGTCGCGTCGCGCTCGGCGACCGCGCGCTTGGTGACGAGGTTGTAGACGTTCTGCGACCAGTTCTGGACGGTCGTGTAGCGGATGCGCGCACCCGGCTTGGCGATCAGCTCGACCACCGCGGAGTGCAGCGAGTCGGACGTCCAGACGGGGGCGGTGCAGCCCTCGACGTCGTGCACGTAGGAGCCCTCGTCGGCGATGATCAGCGTCCTCTCGAACTGGCCCATGTTCTCGGTGTTGATCCTGAAGTAGGCCTGCAGCGGGATGTCGACGTGCACGCCCGGGGGGACGTAGATGAACGAGCCGCCCGACCAGACCGCGGTGTTCAGCGACGCGAACTTGTTGTCGCCGGGGGGGATGACGGAGCCGAAGTACTCCTTGAACAGCTCCTCGTGCTCGCGCAGCCCGGTGTCCGTGTCGAGGAAGATGACGCCCTTCTCCTCCAGGTCCTCGCGGATCTGGTGGTACACGACCTCGGACTCGTACTGCGCCGCCACGCCCGCGACCAGACGCTGCTTCTCGGCCTCGGGGATGCCCAGGCGGTCGTAGGTGTTCTTGATGTCCGCGGGCAGCTCGTCCCAGGACGTGGCCTGCTTCTCCGTGGACTTGACGTAGTACTTGATGTTGTCGAAGTCGATGTCGGACAGGTCGCTGCCCCACGTCGGCATCGGCTTCTTGCCGAACAGCCGCAGCGCCTTGAGCCGCGTGCGCAGCATCCACTCCGGCTCGCCCTTGCGACCCGAGATGTCGCGGACGACGTCCTCGGACAGGCCGCGCCGCGCGCTGGCGCCGGCGACGTCGGGGTCGGCCCAGCCGTACTCGTAGTTGCCCAGCCCCTTGATCTCAGGGTTCAGGGCTTCGATGTCAGTGGTCATCAGCTGGTCCTTCCGGACATCGTGTCGTTTTCCTCGAGCAACGTGAGGTGTCGATCCTGCAGGGTGGCGTTCCGGTCGTGCTCCCTGCGTTCTGCGGGTTTCGCATCGTGCCGCCGGTCTGCTCCCGACGTGACCGGGACGTGCGTGGTGCAGACATGTGCGCCCTGGGCCAGCGTGGCGAGCCGCTGCACGTGCACCCCGAGGAGCCGCGAGAAGGCGGCGGCTTCTGCCTCGCACAGCTCGGGGAACTCCGCAGCGACGTGCTGCACCGGGCAGTGTCCTTGGCACAGCTGGACGGCGGAAGCGCGGGTCCCAGGGCTGCCCACCGGTCTCGTGGTGGCCGCGTACCCGTCGGCCGACAGGGCCCCGGCCAGGGCCGAGGCGCGCTCCTCCGTCGTCTCCCCCGCCGACCGCACGTGCTCGGCGTAGCGCCGTTCGAGCCCCGCGACCCGCTCCGCCGCGAACTCGCGGACGGCGTCCCGGCCGTGCCGGGTGGCGACGAACCGCAGCGCCGAGACGGCCAGGTCGTCGTACGCGTTGGTCATCGCCGCATGCCCCGCGGCGGACAGGACGAACGCCTTCGCCGGCCGCCCCGGACGACGGTGCAGCACGGGCGGCGTCCGCTCGGCGATCAGGTCGTCGGCCAGCATCGCGTCCAGGTGGCGGCGGACGGCGGCGGGCGTGAGGCCGAGCGTGCGAGCGAGCTCGCTCGCGGTCACCGGCCCGTCCTCGCCGATCGCACGGGCCACCCGCGCGCGGGTGCTCTGCTCCGCGTCGGTCGTCGGGATGGCCAGGAGATTCACAACACCATTGTGACGTAATTCGGCGCGAACGTCGACTCGGCACGCCCCTGCTGCCTCCCCCGCGCCGTTCTCTGGTGGGTCTTCGGCCTCTCGAACCTGCTCGAGACCCCGAAAACCCACCAGAGATCGGAGCGCGCGGGAGGCGAACCTAGACTCGGCGCCGTGACCGCAGCCCCCGACGCCGTCCTCGTGGTGCGAGGACTCGTCAAGCGGTACGGCGACAGGACGGCGGTCGACGGGGTCGACCTCGACGGGCGCGCCGGTGAGGTGACCGCCCTGCTCGGGCCGAACGGCGCCGGCAAGACCTCCACGGTCGAGTGCTGCGTCGGCCTCCGCCTCCCGAACGGCGGCACGGTCCGCGTGCTGGGCCGTGACCCCGGCCGGGCCGGCGCCGACCTGCGGGCTCGTGTGGGCGTGATGCTGCAGGACGGCGGTCTGCCGTCCCAGGCGCGGCCCGTCGAGCTCCTCCGCCACCTCGCCGGGCTGTACGCGCGGCCGCTCGACGTGGACGCCCTGTCGGCGACCCTCGGCATCGACGGGTTCGCCAGGACGACGGTTCGCCGCATGTCCGGAGGCCAGCGTCAGCGGGTCGCCCTCGCGGCCGCCGTCGTCGGCCGCCCCCGGCTGGTGTTCCTGGACGAGCCGACCGCGGGACTGGACCCCCAGGCGCGGCACGTCGTCTGGGACGTCGTCCGGGACCTGTGCGCCGACGGCGTGGCCGTCGTCCTGACGACCCATGACATGGAGGAGGCGAACCGGCTGGCCACCACCGTCGTGATCGTCGACCACGGCAGGGTCGTCGCGCGGGGCGCCCCCGAGGAGCTGACGGGGACGTCGGGCGGGGCCAGCGTCCGGTTCCGCGCGAGCCCGTCCCTCGACCTCGAGAGCCTGCGGCGGGCCCTGCCGGGCGACGTCCTCGTGACCGAGCCGCGCCCCGGCGAGTACGTCGTCGCGGGCCGGATCGACCCGTCCGTGGTGGCGAGCGTGACCTCCTGGTGCGCCGCGCACGGGCTGATGCCGGACGAGCTCGCGGTCGGTCGACGCAGCCTCGAGGACGTCTTCCTCGACCTGACCGGGCACGGACTCCGATGACGGCGCACGCCGCGTCCCAGCCGGCCGCCACCACGCCGCCGGCGCCCGCCGCCGCGCCGCCGGGCCGCCGTGTCCTGCGCCAGGCCCGCTGGGACGCCGTCCTCGTCCTACGCAACGGGGAACAGCTGCTCCTGACCCTGGTGCTGCCGGTGCTCGCGCTCGTCGCGATGTCCCGGACCTCGCTCGTCACCCTCGACATTCCTGCCGGCCGGTCGGCGGTCGACGTCGTCGCGCCGGGCGTGCTCGCCATGGCGGTGATGTCGACCGCCTTCACCGGCCAGGCCATCTCCACCGCGTTCGACCGGAGGTACGGGGTCCTGCGCCTGCTCGGGACGACGCCCCTCGGTCGGTCCGGGCTGCTCGTGGGCCGCATCCTCGCCGTCCTTGCCGTGGAGGTGCTGCAGGTCGTCGTGCTCGGCGTCGTCGCGGCGGCGCTCGGCTGGCGGCCGTCGGCCGCCGGTCTCGCGGAGGCACTGCCGCTGCTGGCGCTCGGGACGGCCGCGTTCACGGCTCTCGGCCTGCTGATGGCGGGCACGATGCGGGCCGAGGCGGTGCTCGCGGGCGCCAACCTGGTCTGGGTCCTGCTGCTGCTCGGCGGCGGCGTGCTGCTCCCGCTGTCCGAGCTGCCCCGACCGGTCGCTGCCGTTGCCGGCTGGCTGCCGTCCGGGGCGCTCGCGGAGGGGTTGCGGACGGCGCTGCTCGACGGCGTGGTGTCGCCGTCCCGGTTCGCGGTCCTGGCTGTGTGGACGGCGGCAGCCGCCCTCGCGTGCGGAAGGTGGTTCCGGTGGCACTGAGCTCACCAGGTGTCGGGTCGGCGGGCGTCGAGGGGACGGCGAGGGCCGACTCACGCGGACGCGGAGACGCCGGTGCCGTGCGGGTCGAGACGGCTTCGACACCGGTCGCCTCCGCCGCAGCGCCGCGCCAGCGGCGGCCCGCGCGGGTCGCCGGCCCGTGGACCCGCCGGATCCTGCTGCTCAACGTCGTGGCACAGGTCGGGATCGTGCTCACCGGCGGACTGGTGCGCCTCACGGGCTCGGGGCTCGGGTGCCCCACGTGGCCGCAGTGCGTCCCCGGCTCGTACACGCCGGTCGTCCACCAGGCCCAGGGCTTCCACAAGTACATCGAGTTCGGTAACCGGACGCTCACGAGCGTCGTGAGCATCACGGCGTTGCTGGCGCTCGTGGCCGCCTGGCGGCTGGGACGGCGGCGGCTGCGGCTGGTCGCCGTCCTGCCGCTGCTCGGCGTCGCGTTGCAGGCGGCGATCGGCGGGGTCACGGTCCTCACCGGACTCAACCCCGCGACGGTCGCGCTGCACTTCCTGGTCTCCATGCTGCTGGTCGCGGTGTCGGTGCTGCTCTTGCTGCGCGCGCAGGAGGGCGACGCGCGCCCCCGGCCCGTCGTCCCGGCGCCCGCGCGGCACCTGGCCGCCGTGCTGGCCGCCGTGGGGGCGGTAGTGCTGGTGCTCGGCACGGTCGTGACCGGCTCCGGCCCCCACTCCGGGGACGCCGACACACCGGCGCGCTTCCCCCTCGACCCCCGGACCGTGAGCTGGCTGCACGCCGACCTGGTGCTGTTGTTCCTGGGCCTGCTGGCCGGCCTGCTCGTGGCGCTTGCCCTCGTCAAGGCGCCGGCCGTCGTCCAGCGGAGGGCCCGCTGGGTGCTCGGCGTCGCGCTCGCCCAGGGCCTGGTCGGCTACGTCCAGTACTTCACCGGGCTGCCGGAGATGCTCGTCCTGGTGCACATGCTCGGCGCGAGCCTGCTCGTGGTCACGCTGACCGCGCTGCTCGTCTCGCTCCGGCGGCGCTGAAATTCAGGCGGTCGAATGATGATGAGCCGCGACATGTTATGCGGGCCGCGAGCGATATTATGTTCAGATGCAAAGCGTCCGTGCCAAGGTGACCCGGAACGGCCAGGTCTCTCTGCCCGCTGAGCTTCGCCACCGGTGGGCGACGGGAGCAGTGCTCGTGATCGACCGCGGCGACTACGCGATCGTCCGACCCATTCCCGATGACGCCGTCGGGGCGTTGCGCGGCGCGCATGCAGGGCCGGGCCCGACCGTGGACCAGGCGCGAGCGGCCGAGCGGGAGGCGGAGGAGGAGCCCCAGCGTCGGGCTGACCGTAGGTGACCGTTCTGGACGCATACGCCGTCCTGGCGTACTTGCGTGATGAGCCAGCCGCCCATTTGGTCGCCGATCTGCTGAGGTCACCGACCGTGCTCACGGCCGTCAACGTCGCGGAAGTCGTCGACCAACTCGTGCGGG
>JBKHWX010000037.1:0-6384 GCA_046566325.1 Actinomycetes bacterium
CAGGCAGGCTGCTGAGCCACGGCGCGTCCCGGCCGCCCATCACGGTCGGGTACCCGTGGTTCTCCATCACGACGACAAGGACGTGGTCGGGACGGGGGAGCGCAGCCCCTGCCGGCGCCTCGCTCGACGCCGACCGAGATGCCCCTGATGCAGATGCCGACGTCCGTGCGGACGCAGATGCGGAACCGGACGCCGCAGGGCTCGCCGTCCCCGCCGGGCCGGTGCACGCGGCGAGCACCCAGACGGCCGAGCACGCCGCGACAGCCGCCAGGACCCGCCGAACGGGCAGCGCCTCCCCTGGCCGACGCCGCGGAACCGCACCCGCTCCGTCCACCGCGTGCGCGCGTCGGGCATGTCCTCGCCTCATGGCCCCAACGTACGGTGACCGACCGACAGCCGGGCACGCGCACATCCACGACGTCACCCACGTGGGCGCTCGCCGTCCCCCGGGGGCAGCGCAATCGGTGCCCGACCCACGCACTAGCATCGAGAAGAGCCGTTCCTGGCGGCGTCCGACACCTCGGACCGAGGCGTGCGTCGCCCCTGCCAGAAGATGCCCCGCCCCAGAAGATGCGAGGAGCAACCCGTGAGCGTCCTGGACGAGATCATCGCCGACGTCCGGAAGGACCTGGCCGAGCGCCAGGAGCGGGTCTCGCTGGACGACCTGAAGCAGCGAGCGGCGCGGAGACCGGAGGCCAAGGACGCCGTCGCCGCGCTCCGCCGGGAGAGCGGAGCGGAGGAGTCCCCCTCCGTGAAGGTGATCGCCGAGGTCAAGCGCTCGAGCCCCAGCAAGGGCGCCCTTGCGGCCATCGGCGACCCCGCGGGCCTGGCCCGCGACTACGAGGCGGGCGGCGCCAGCGTCATCAGCGTGCTCACCGAGCGCAGGCGCTTCGGCGGCAGCCTGCAGGACCTGCTGGACGTCCGTGCGGCGGTCGACGTCCCCGTCCTCCGCAAGGACTTCGTCGTCACCCCGTACCAGATCTGGGAGGCGCGCGCGTACGGCGCCGACCTGGTCCTGCTGATCGTGGCCGCGCTCGACCAGCCGACGCTGGTCTCGCTCGTCGAGCGGGTCCGGTCGCTCGGGATGACCGCTCTGGTCGAGTGTCACGACGACGACGAGGTGGCCCGGGCCGTCGACTCCGGAGCGCGTGTGATCGGGGTCAACGCCCGTGACCTGCGCACCCTGGAGGTCGACCGCGGCACCTTCGCCCGCGTGGCGCCCCGGATTCCGGACGGGGTCGTGAAGGTCGCCGAGTCGGGCGTGCGCGGCCCGCACGACGTCCTCGAGTACGCACAGGCCGGGGCCGACGCCGTCCTCGTGGGGGAGTCGCTCGTCACCGGCGGGGACCCCCGCGCCGCCGTCGCCGACCTCGTCGCCGCCGGGGCCCACCCGGCGCTGCGGGTCGCCCGATGACGCCCGCCGCCGGCAGCGCCGCGTCCTCGGGTCGGCTGCGGGACCAGCACGGGCCCTACTTCGGCGAGTTCGGCGGCAGGTTCGTCCCCGAGGCGCTCATCGCCGCCCTCGACGAGCTCGAGACGTGCTTCCGGACGGCGTGGGAGGACCCGGCGTTCCACGCCCAGCTCGACCACCTCCACGCCACGTACACGGGCCGCCCGAGCATCCTCACCGAGGTGCCCCGGTTCGCTGAGCACGCGGGAGGCGCGCGCGTGCTGCTCAAGCGCGAGGACCTGAACCACACCGGCTCGCACAAGATCAACAACGTGCTCGGCCAGGCCCTGCTCACGAAGCGGATGGGCAAGACCCGCGTGATCGCCGAGACGGGTGCAGGCCAGCACGGGGTGGCGACCGCGACCGCCGCCGCGCTGCTCGACCTCGAGTGCGTCGTCTACATGGGCGAGCACGACACGCGGCGGCAGGCGCTCAACGTCGCTCGGATGCGCCTCCTCGGGGCCGAGGTCGTCCCGGTCACCACCGGGTCGAGGACGCTCAAGGACGCGATCAACGAGGCCCTGCGCGACTGGGTGACGAACGTCGACTCCACCCACTACCTGCTCGGCACGGTCGCCGGCCCGCATCCCTTCCCCGAGATGGTGCGCGAGTTCCACAAGGTGATCGGCCAGGAGGCCCGCCAGCAGGTGCTCGACCTGGTCGGCCGGCTGCCCGACGTCGTCCTCGCGTGCGTCGGAGGCGGCTCGAACGCGATCGGGATCTTCCACGCCTTCCTCGACGACCCGGGTGTCGCCCTCGTCGGGCTCGAGGCGGGCGGCGACGGCTTCGAGACCGGCCGCCACGCGGCGTCCATCACCGCCGGGGTCGCGGGGGTGCTGCACGGCGCGCGCTCGTACCTGCTGCAGGACGAGGACGGCCAGACGGTCGAGTCGCACTCGATCTCAGCCGGGCTGGACTACCCCGGCGTCGGCCCCGAGCACTCCTGGCTCGCCGCGACCGGCCGTGCCACCTACCGGCCGGTCGACGACAAGGCGGCGATGGAGGCCTTCCGCCTCCTGTGTCGCACGGAGGGGATCATCCCCGCGATCGAGAGCGCCCACGCCCTCGCCGGCGCTCTGGACACGGGGCGCCAGCTCGGGCCGGACGCCGTCCTGCTGGTGAACCTGTCGGGCCGGGGCGACAAGGACGTCGACACGGCGGCGCGCTGGTTCGGCCTGGTCAGCGAGAGTGAGCTCGTCGCGTCGGCCGCGGCGGCGGCCAGCGCTCCGGTCGAGGAGTCGGAAGGCTCGGGCTGGTGAGCGCTGTGGTGGACAGCCGGCAGACCGGCCGCACAGGAGCGCTGCTCGAGGAGCTGCGGAGCCAGGGCCGGGCCGCTCTCGTCGGGTACCTGCCCGCGGGCTTCCCCGACCTGCAGACCTCCGTGGACGCCGCGCGCGCGATGGTCGACGCGGGCGTGGACGTCGTCGAGCTCGGGCTTCCCTACAGCGACCCCGTGATGGACGGCGCGGTGATCCAGAAGGCCGCGGACGTCGCCCTGGCAGGCGGGACGAGGACGCGGCAGGTGCTCTCCGCGGTCGAGCAGGTCGCCTCCGCGGGGGCGCCCGTGGTGGTCATGACGTACTGGAACCCGGTGCTCAGGTACGGCGTCGACCGGTTCGCACGCGACCTCGCGGCGGCGGGGGGAGCAGGTCTGATCACCCCCGACCTCATCCCCGACGAGGCGGGGGAGTGGCTCGAGGCGAGCGACGCGCACGGCCTCGACCGGGTCTTCCTCGTCGCGCCGTCCTCGACGGCGCAGCGGCTCGCGAGCACCGCCGCCGCCTGCCGCGGGTTCGTGTACGCGGCCTCCACCATGGGGGTCACGGGTGTGCGCAGCACGGTGGGTGCGGCGGCCCGGAAGCTGGTCGAGGACGCGCGCGCCGCCGGGGCCGAGCGCGTCTGCGTGGGGCTCGGCGTGTCGACGCGGGGGCAGGCGGCCGAGGTGGCGGCCTTCGCGGACGGCGTCATCGTCGGCTCGGCGCTCGTGCGGGCCCTGGCGGACGGCGGCCCCGACGCCGGCGTGCGTGGCGTCGCGTCCCTCGCCGAGGAGCTGGCCCGGGGAGTCGCCGAGGCGCGCCGGTGAGCGGAGCCGCCCACCTGCCGCTGTACCTGCCCAGCCCGTCCCAGGGGGTGTGGCACATCGGGTTCTTCCCCGTGCGCGCGTACGCCCTGTGCATCCTCGCCGGGATCGTCGCCGCGATCTGGATCGGCACGCGCCGCTGGGTGGCGCGCGGAGGTCCGGAGGGGACGGTCGTCGACGTGGCGATCTGGGCGGTCCCGTTCGGCGTCGTCGGCGGCCGCCTGTACCACGTCGTGTCCTCGCCCGCCGCCTACTTCGGCCCCGGGGGCGACCCGCTCCGGGCCCTGGAGATCTGGAAGGGCGGCCTGGGCATCTGGGGCGCTGTCGCGCTCGGCGCCCTCGGGGCCTGGATCGGGTGTCGTCGGCAGGGGGTGCGGCTGTCGACCTTCGCCGACGCCGTCGCTCCCGGGCTCCTCGTCGCCCAGGCGATCGGCCGCCTCGGCAACTGGTTCAACCAGGAGCTGTTCGGGGCGCCCACCACCCTGCCCTGGGGGCTGCGCATCGACCCCGCCTACCGGCCCCCGGGGTACGAGAACGTCGCGACGTTCCACCCCACGTTCCTCTACGAGCTGCTGTGGAACCTCGCGGCGGCCGCGGTGCTGGTCTGGCTCGACCGCCGGTTCCGGCTCGGCCACGGCAGGGTCTTCTGGGCGTACGTCGTCCTCTACACCCTCGGCCGAGTCTGGATCGAGGCGCTGCGGATCGACGAGGCCGAGCACGTCCTCGGCCTGCGCCTCAACATCTGGACGTCGGTCGGCGTCTGCCTCCTCGGGGTCGTCGGCTTCGTCGTCAGCGCGCGTCGCCACCCCGGCCGGGAGACGTCCGTCTACCTGCGGGGGCGCCGGCCCGGCGAGGACGCGCCGCAGGCGAGCGAGAGCCCCACGGACGGCGGCAGCACCGGCTCGCGCCGCTGACCGGTCCGTCCTCGGGGCGTCGCCTTTGCGTGGTGGTCCAAACTTCGTCATGCTGTCGCACCGAACCCGGGTACTGCATGCGAAGGAGACGGCGATGACCGCAGCGTGTCGTGCGACGGGACGGCCGGGTGGCTGGCAGAGGCCCGCCGGAGGGGTGAGCCGCTCGTGATCGTCGTCGGTTTCGACGGTGCGCCGGCCGGAGAGGACGCGCTCTCGCTCGGCCGGCTGATGTCCGAGCTGACCGGGGACCCGATCACCGCCGTGGTCGTGACCCCGACCGACCACGCGGCGGTGACGCGCCACGGGGACCCGCGGTTCGGGCGGCTGGCGACCGACGCGGCAGAGGTGGAGCGGAGGGCGCGGGAGCTGCTGGAGCAGTCGGGCGCGCAGTTCGAGGTGCGGGTGGTGTCGGCCCGCTCGCCGGCCAGGGGGCTCGACGAGGTCGTCCACTCCCTGCCGACGTCCGTCGTCGTGATCGGCTCGACGGGGCGGGGCCCGGTCGGTCGTGTCTTCGCCGGGACCACCGGGGAGCGGCTGCTGCAGGGGTCGCCCGCGGCGGTCGCGGTCGCCCCCGAGGGGTACCGGAACAGGCGCACCCCGCGACCGTCGACCATCGCCGTCGCCTACCTGAGCAAGCAGGACAGCCAGCGCGCGCTCGTGGTCGGCGCCGACCTCGCCAAGCGACACTCGATGCGGCTGCGGGTCGTGACCGTCGTCCCGCCGCCCGAGGAAGGGCGGCCCCTGGCGTCCATCCACGCCTCGCACATGTTCAACGAGCAGCGGCGGGAGGCCTTCCAGCGGGAGCTGGAGAACGCGCTCGCGGGCGTCCACTCGGACGTCGACGTGAGCGGTGAGGTGCTCGAGTCGACGGAGGCCGGCCAGGCGCTCGCCGCGCTGACCGACGTCGACCTGCTCGTGTGCGCCTCGCGCGGCTACGGGCCGGTGCGCCGCGTGCTGCTCGGAGGCGTGTCCGCGGCCCTCGTCCGGGGAGCCGCCTGTCCGGTGCTGATCGTGCCGCGGGGCGACCACTGACGCCCTGACCTGCCTCCCCGGGGTCGAGCCGGCCCACCCGCCTGTGTCAGGCCTTCCTAGGCTCACGCCGCCCTGAGTCTCACAACCAGCGGAGCGGAGGGAGGCGTCCCTGCTCCGCGTGGGTCGCCGTCCCGGCGCGGGGAGGTCGAACTGGCACACTCGTGCCCCGGACGGCGGTGGCAGGGACTGACTGCCCGAGGCGCCGCGCCTTTTGCGGGGCTGGGCCAGCTCGGCCAAGATGCCCAGGAGCAGGCCCGTTCCCTGTAGGAGGAGACCACCATGGCCTCGACGGAAGGCGCACTCAAGCCCGGCCTGAAGAAGCGGCACCTCACGATGATCGCCATCGGCGGGGTCATCGGAGCCGGCCTCTTCGTCGGCTCGGGTGTCGTCATCCAGGACGTCGGCCCCGGCGCCTTCCTCAGCTACGCGGCGACGGGTGTCCTCATCGTGCTGGTGATGCGGATGCTGGGCGAGATGGCCACGGCGAACCCCACGACCGGCTCCTTCGCCGACTACGCCCGGCTGGCGCTGGGGGGCTGGGCCGGCTTCTCGGTGGGCTGGCTCTACTGGTACTTCTGGGTGATCGTCGTCGGCTTCGAGGCCGTCGCCGGGGCCGCCATCCTCCAGCGCTGGGTGAACGCGCCGCTGTGGGTGCTCTCGCTGGTCCTGATGCTCCTGATGACGGCCACCAACCTGTTCTCGGTGAGGTCCTACGGCGAGTTCGAGTACTGGTTCGCCGGCATCAAGGTCTTCGCCATCTGCATCTTCCTCGGGCTCGGAACGCTCTTCGTGCTCGGTCTCTGGCCGGGCAAGAGCATGGACTTCTCGAACCTCACGGCCGTCGGGGGCTTCTTCCCGAAGGGTGTCGGAGTGGTCTTCTCCGGGATCGTCGTCGTCATCTTCTCGAT
>JBKHWX010000038.1:0-2631 GCA_046566325.1 Actinomycetes bacterium
CGAGGTCGAGGACGGCGTCGATCGCCTCGCGGCACATCACCTCGGCGGCGTCCTGGTCGACGAGGTAGTCGCCGCCCTTGACGGTGTCGAAGGTGTGCCACTCCCAGTTGTCCTCCTCGACGTTCGCCAGGGCCGCGCACATGCCGCCCTGCGCCGCGCCCGTGTGCGAACGCGTGGGGTAGAGCTTGGTGAGCACCGCCGTCCGCGCGCGCTTGCCCGACTCGAGGGCGGCGCGCATCCCCGCGCCGCCGGCACCCACGATGACGACGTCGTAGGTGTGCTTGTTCATCGCGTCTCTCTCCGATCGGCGTGGTCAGGCCGGGGGGCGGTCCGGCAGGAGGCGGTCACGCGTTGCAGAACCCGGGCAGGAGGTCCGGGTCGGCGTCGCTCGGGCACGGGTCGAACGTGAAGATGACCATGGTCCCGAGGACGACGACGAGCACGAACGCCGCGTAGAGCAGCACCTTCAGCCAGATGCGGGTGAGGTCCTTCTCGGCGTAGTCGTTGATGATCGTCCGGACGCCGTTCGTCCCGTGCAGCATGGCGAGCCACAGCATGAGCAGGTCCCACAGCTGCCAGAACGGGTTCGACCACTTGCCGCCCACGAAGGCGAAGTCGAGCGCGTTCACGCCCTCGCCGACCATCAGGTTCACGAACAGGTGGCCGAGCACGAGGACGACCAGCACGACTCCGGACAGGCGCATGAAGACCCAGCTCCACAGCTCGTAGTTGCTGCGGGTGGACTTGGTGCGCTTGTACGGCGAGCGGGGCGCGTCCAGGGCCGGTGCGTTCGTGTCGCTCATGTCAGCCTCCGAAGACGTGGCCGAGGTGGCGGATGAGGAATGGCACCATCAGCACGACCCACACGACCACGACCCCCCAGGCCATCTGCCGCTGGTACCTCGGACCCTCGGACCAGAAGTCAACCAGCATCACGCGGAGCCCGTTGAAGGCGTGGAACACGATGGCTGCGACCAGGCCGGCCTCGCCGAGCCCCATGATCGGGTTCTTGTAGTGGTCGATGACGGCGTTGTACGTCTCCGGGGAGACCCGGACGAGCGCCGTGTCGAGCACGTGCACGAGCAGGAACACGAAGATCAGGACGCCGGTGATGCGGTGCGCGACCCAGGCCCACATGCCCTCGCGGTCGCCCCGATAGAGCGTTCCTCGCGGCCTGCCGAACCGGGGCTTCGCCGCGTCCTGGACTGCTGCTGCCACGCCGTCTCCTCCTTGTCGGCGAGCATCACCGGGGCAGGCAAGGGCGCCGTCGGCGATGTCCGGTGGTCACTCTAGTGATCCCGCTCGGCGGCGCCTCTGCTCGACCGGCCGCTCGTGACGAATCAGTCATTCCAGGGGTGGCGGCGAGGCGTGTGGGACAGTACGGACCCATGGCGGTCGACGGGTTCTACGCGGTCGTGCCGGCGGGGGGCGCGGGAACCCGGCTCTGGCCCCTTTCTCGTGCCGGTTCCCCGAAGTTCCTGCACGACCTGACCGGGACCGGCCGCAGCCTGCTGCAGGCCACCTGGGACCGGCTGCTGCCGCTGGCCGGGCCGGAGCGGATCGTCCTCGTCACCGGCCGCGGCCACGCGGAGGCCGTGCGCGGGCAGCTGCCCGACCTGGCGTCGTCCAACCTGCTGCTCGAGCCCTCGCCCCGGGACTCGATGGCCGCGATCGGGCTCGCCGCGGCGGTGCTGGTGCGGCGGGACGACGACGCCGTCCTCGGGTCCTTCGCGGCCGACCACGTGATCGGGGACCAGGAGCAGTTCTGCGACGCCGTGCGGCAGGCCGTGGCCGTGGCGCGGACGGGCTCGGTCGTGACGATCGACATCACCCCGACGGGGCCGGCCACGGGCTTCGGGTACATCCGGGCGGGCGCGGCGCTCGACGTCCCGGGCGCGCCGGACGCCCTCACCGTCGAGGAGTTCGTCGAGAAGCCGGACGCCGCGACCGCCCAGCGGTATCTCGAGACCGGCCGCTACCGCTGGAACGCAGGCATGTTCGTCTGCCGGGCCGACGTGCTGCTCGGTCACCTGCGGACCCACCAGCCGACGCTGCACGACGGGCTCGTCCGGATCGCGGAGGCGTGGGGGACGGCGCACTACGACGAGGTCATGGCGCAGACGTGGCCCGGGCTCGTGCGCATCGCGATCGACCACGCGATCGCCGAGCCGGTCGCCGCGGCCGGCGGTGTGGCCGTCGTCCCCGGGAACTTCCGCTGGGACGACGTCGGCGACTGACAGTCGCTCTCCGGCTTGCTGCCGGGCGACCCGACACGGGACGAGCGGGGGGCCGACCGTGGGGAAGGCGCTCACGGTGGGGCAGGCGGCCTTCGCGTGCTGGGGGACGCGCTGCAGGTGCTCAGCCGCGACGCGACCGGTCTCGTCGTGCCGACGGCGGGCCGGATGGTCGCCGTCCTCGGGCTGGACGACGTCGTCGTGGTCGACACACCGGACGCCGTCCTCGTCACCGCACGCTCCCGCGCACAGGAGGTCAAGGGCCTGGTAGACGCGCTGAAGCAGTCGGGGCGGGCGGACCTGACGTAGGTGCGCGGTTTCGTCGGCGATCTGCCCGTCCGTGCTCACCCCGTGCAGCTTTGCTCACAGAGAGCACGGCTGGAAGGCCGCGGGCGCT
>JBKHWX010000039.1:0-8134 GCA_046566325.1 Actinomycetes bacterium
ACTCCAGCAGGCCCTTGCGGCGGGTCGCCTCCCGGGCCTTGCGCGCCGCCATCCGCGCCGCGGCGGCCTGGATCGACTTCCGGACGACGTCACGCGCCTCGTTCGGGTGCCGCTCGAACCAGTCCCCCAGCTCGTCGCTGACCACCCGCTGCACGAACGTCTTTGCCTCGGTGTTGCCGAGCTTCGTCTTCGTCTGACCCTCGAACTGCGGCTCGGCGAGCTTGACGGAGATGACGGCGGTCAGCCCCTCGCGGACGTCGTCCCCGGTGAGGTTGTCGTCCCGGTCCTTGAGCAGACCCTTGTCGCGCGCGTACCGGTTCACCAGCGTGGTCAGCGCCGCGCGGAAGCCCTCCTCGTGCGTGCCGCCCTCGTGCGTGTTGATGGTGTTCGCGTACGTGTGGACCGACTCCGAGTAAGCCGTCGTCCACTGCATCGCGATCTCCACCGACAGCCGCCGGCCGTCGTCCTCGGCCTCGAAGTCGATCACCTCCGGGTGGATCGACTCCGACCGCTTCGACGCGTTCAGGTGCTTCACGTAGTCGACCAGCCCACCGTCGTAGCGGTAGGTGACCGAGCGCAGACGCGGGGTCTCGTCCGCCGCCTCGGGGTCGTCGTCCGTCTCGGCGTGCTGGGGCCGCTCGTCGGCGAGCCGGATGGTCAGCCCCTTGTTGAGGAACGCCATCTGCTGGAACCGGCTGCGGAGGGTCTCGAAGTCGAAGTCGGTCGTCTCGAAGATGTCCCGGCTGGGCCAGAACGTCACCGTCGTCCCGGTCGTCTCGCTCGGCTCGCCCTTGGCGAGCGGGGCCTCCGGGACGCCCAGGGCGTACGCCTGCCGGTACACGAACCCGCGCCGGCGGACCTCGACCTCCAGCCGGCTCGACAGCGCGTTGACGACGGAGACGCCGACCCCGTGCAGGCCGCCGGACACCGCGTAGCCGGCGCCGCCGAACTTGCCGCCGGCGTGCAGGACGGTGAGCACGACCTCGACGGCCGGCCGCCCCTCGCTCGCGACGACGTCCACAGGGATGCCCCGGCCGTTGTCGACGACACGCACGCCGCCGTCGGCCATCAGGCAGACGTCGATCGTGTCGCAGTACCCGGCGAGCGCCTCGTCGACCGAGTTGTCGACGACCTCGTAGACCAGGTGGTGCAGGCCGCGCTCACCGGTCGAGCCGATGTACATGCCCGGCCGCTTGCGGACGGCCTCGAGACCCTCGAGCACGGTGATGGCGCTCGCGTCGTACTCACCCCGCCCGCGGGCACGGTCGCCGTCGGGGCTGACCACGTCGGCGAGGGAGGCCGCCTGCTCCGGCTCGGTGGTGCTCGACAGCTCGGCGGTCAGCTGGGCATCGGGGCCGATCCGGCTGCCCCCGGACGGGGACGGGCGGTCGGCGCCGGGCTCCGGCGCGGTCTGGCCGGAGACGTCATGGTTCGGACGGTCGGTCGCGGCGGCGTTCTGCTCGTCGGGCACGGGTCGGCGGCTCCCTGTCTTGGGCCAGGCCAGACCCGCACAGTTGGGACCGGCACGAACAACGGGCGCCCTGGCGGCGACCCGTCCTCACTGGTTCCATTCTACCTGGTTCTGCGCAGGGACGACGCCATTGGCGGCCCTCTGTGGCCTCTTTCGCGGGTCGAAGGGTCGGTCACGACTCCCCCCACGCGCCAGGGGGCTGCGATGCTCTGTGCCCGTGCTCCCGCCCGACTCCTGGAGACGACGAGCAGAGGACGGCGAGCATCAGGCGCGGCGGTCAGCCGTACGTGTCGCGGGGGCCCCGGCCACCGGGCGCGGTCCGGCGGCCACGAAGCCAGCTCGGGCCTCCCGGACCCTTCACCTGCAGGCGCTCCACCACGCCGCGGCCCAGCTCCTCCTCCAGCCGGCGAAGGATCATCGGGGCGAGCAGCCGGATCTGCGTGGCCCAGGCCGTCGAGTCCGCCCGGACGACGAGCACGGACTTCTCGAACGACTCCGGCTGGCAGTGACCGGCGATGTCGGCGCCGACGACCTGGTCCCACCGGCCGAAGACCCCACCGACCGCGACGGGCGTGCTCCAGCCGCGCTCGGTCACGAGCCGCCGGACGGCCGTCCCGAAGGCCTGGGGGTCCCTGGCGTCCGGGTGTGCCCCGGACCGCGCGTCCGCGTCTCCTCGCCGCGCCGCCGTCCCCGCAGGCCGCACCCGGCCGCTCCCGCTCCCGACGCTCGGGGAGAGCCCCTTGGCCGCCGCGGCCGCGCGCGCACGGCCGAGCGCGGCGCGGACGGCGTCGGCGCCCGGCTCCTCCTCAGCTTCGGGGGGGTCGCCGGGCGGGACGTCGCGGTCAGGCACGGGTCACCTCCCCCGACCGGACCAGCACCCGGTCCCCGGCCAGCTCCTCCGGGACGTCGGCCTCGACCGCCGCGGTGAGCAGGACCTGCTCGGCACCCGAGACGAGCTTGGCCAGCCGCGCCCGCCGGCCGACGTCCAGCTCGGCGAACACGTCGTCCAGGATCAGGACGGGCTCGCGCTCGGAGTCCGACCCGCTGCCCTCCGCGCGAAGCAGCTCGTAGCTGCCGAGCCGCAGCGCCAGCGCCAGGGACCACGACTCGCCGTGGCTCGCGTACCCCTTCGCGGGCAGCGGACCGAGCGCGAGCACGAGGTCGTCCCGGTGGGGACCGACGAGCGAGGTGCCGCGCTCGATCTCCTTCGGCCGCAGCTCGAGCAGACGCTGCGCCAGCCGGCCGGCCAGCTCCTCACGGCCGGGCAGCTCCCCGGCCGCGGCCAGGGCGTCCCCGACGTCCTCGGACACCGAGCTGCGGTAGCCCTGGACGGCGTCCCCGGCGGCGTCCGACACCGCGCGGTACGCCTCCGCGACGTGCGGCGTCAGCTTGCGCAGGAGGAACAGCCGGGCGGCGAGCAGCTCCGCACCGAGGCGTGACAGGGCGGAGTCCCAGACGTCGAGGGTCGACTCGACCGAGGCCCCTCCCGCGGCTGCGTCGTCCCGTCGCCCGCGCAGCCGCGACCCCGATGCCTGCTTGAGCAGGGCGTTGCGCTGGCGCAGCACCCGGTCGTAGTCGGCTCGCACGCCGGCGAACCGCGGCGCGAGCTGGGTGAGGAGGTCATCGACAAGGCGCCGGCGGCCCTCCGGCTCACCGCGTACGAGGGCGAGGTCCTCGGGGGCGAACAGCACCGAGTGCAGCACCCCGAGGACCTCTCGCGGGCGCGGGACCGGCGACCGGTTCAGCCGCGCCCGGTTCGACCGTCCGGGGCTGATCTCGATCTCGACGAGCGCCGTCCTGCCGCCGCGGCTGACCGCCGTCCGGACGACGGCCCGCTCGCAGCCCGCCCGCACGAGCGGCGCGTCGACGGCCACGCGGTGGCTGCCGAGCGTCGCGACGTACGCGACGGCCTCGACGAGGTTGGTCTTGCCCTGCCCGTTCGGGCCGACGATCGCGGTGACCCCCGGCTGCAGCGGCAGCTCGACCGCCGCATGGTTGCGGAAGTCGGTCAGGGACAGGTGCGAGACGTGCACGTCTGCCTTTCTACCGGCTGCCGCTCGACTGGCCCCCTCCCTGGTCGGCCCGTCCGGTCAGCCGGTCTCCCCGGTGCCGGACGTCGGCCCGCCGCCGGGCACGTTCGGCTTGCCCTGCCCACCCGTGTGGCCGGTCCCGGACGACGGACCCGCCGTCACCGCAGCCGCCTGCTTCGCCGCCTCCTGGTGCTCGGACGTCGGCCCGGCGGCGGTCACGGCGTGCCCACCGAACTGGTGCCTCAGCGCCGCGACCGCCTTCATCGCCGGCGGGTCCTCCTGCCTCGACGCGAACCTGGCGAAGAGCGCAGAGCTGATCACGGGCATCGGGACGCCGTTCTCGACCGCCTCCAGCACCGTCCAGCGGCCCTCGCCGGAGTCGTTCACGTAGCCCTTGATCTGGGAGAGGTCCGGGTCCTCCTCGATCGCCTTGACGAGCAGGTCGAGCAGCCACGAACGGACGACGGTGTCGAGCGTCCACGCCTTGAAGCAGCCGTGGACGTCGTGGACGATGTCCTTCGCGCTCAGCAGCTCGAACCCCTCGGCATAGGCCTGCATGAGGCCGTACTCGATGCCGTTGTGCACCATCTTCGCGTAGTGGCCCGCGCCGACGGCGCCGGCGTGTGCGAACCCCTCGTCCCGCGGCCCCTCGGGGCGGAGCGCGTCGAAGACGGGCATCGCGCGCTTGACGAGCTCGTCGTCCCCCCCGCACATCAGGCCGTACCCGACGTCGAGGCCCCAGATGCCGCCCGAGACGCCGCAGTCGACGAACCCGATCCCCTTGCCCTGCAGCAGCTCGGCGTGGCTCTGGTCGTCCTTGTAGTAGGAGTTGCCGCCGTCGATCAGCATGTCGCCCTCGTCGAGCAGGCCCGACAGCTCCTCGACGACGCCCTGGGTGACCGGTCCCGCCGGGACCATCACCCACACGATCCGGGGAGCGGGCACGGCCTTGACCATGGCCTCGAGGCTCTCGGCGTCGCTGACCTCCGGGTTGCGGTCGTAGCCCGTGACCTCGACGCCGGCCCGACGCAGGCGCTCACGCATGTTCGCGCCCATCTTTCCGAGACCTACGAGACCGATGTGCATGGCGTGCACCCCTTCGCCTGACGCGCTCCGTCGAGACCCTCTCCTGCTGCGTCCTTGGTCCAGGCTAGGCGGGCGCGCTCAGTTCGCCAGTCAACCCAGATCGCCAGTCAGCTCAACTCAACCCGCCAGCCGCACCGGCATGAGCAGGTACCGGAACGCCAGGTCGTCGTCGCCGTCTCCCGCGGCCTGGCCGGTGAGGACGGCGGGCTTGCCGGACTGCGTGAACGACAGCCGGACGAACGGCAGGGACAGCGCCTGCAGGCCGTCGAGCAGGAACTGCGGGTTGAACGCGATCGTGATGTCCTCGCCCATCAGCTGCGCCTCGATCGCCTCGGACGCCTGCGCGTCGTCCCCCTGGCCCGCCTCGAGCACGACCTGACCCTCGCTGAACGACAGCCGGACGGGCGTGTTGCGTTCCGCCACCAGGGCCACACGGCGGACGGCGTCCACGAGCGTCGCCGTCTCCACCACCGCGTGCACGCGCGACTCGGACGGGAACAGGGCACGGACCTTCGGGTACTCGCCGTCCACGAGCAGTGAGGTGGAGCGGCGTCCGCCGGCCTCGAACCCGATGAGCTCACGGCCGGCGGCCGAGGAGAGGGCGAGCGTGACGTCGCTGCCGGCCCCCCCGAGCGCCCGAGCGACCTCGGCGAGCGTCCGCGCGCGCACCAGCGCGACGGCTGACATGTCCGACACCCCCGGTCGCCACGTCAGCTCGCGCATGGCGAGCCGGTAGCGGTCGGTCGCCATCAGCGTGACCTTGTCGTCGTCGATCTCCATCCGGACGCCGGTCAGGATCGGCAGCGTCTCGTCGCGGCTCGCCGCTGTGGTCACCTGCGCTACCGCGGAGGTGAAGACGTCCCCGGACACGGTCCCGGCGACGTCCGGCATCTGCGGCAGGGACGGGTACTCGTCGACCGGCATCGTGAGGAGGCTGAAGCGGGACGCGCCGCAGGTGACGGTGACCTTGGCGCCGTCGAGCGACACCTGGACCGGCTGGTCGGGAAGGCTACGCGAGATGTCGGCCAGGAGCCTGCCGCTGACGAGCACCGTCCCCGGCTCGTCCACGTCCGCCGGGACCTCGACCTGCGCGGACACCTCGTAGTCGAACGCGGAGAGCCGGAGCGTTCCCTGGGCCTCGGCCGAGAGCAGCACCCCGGCCAGCACGGGAACCGGTGGCCGGGTGGGCAGCGTCCGCGCCGTCCACGTCACAGCCTCGGCGAGGACGTCGCGCTCGACCCGGAACTTCACGGCACCCGACCCTTTCTGCCTTCCGACGGGGCAGCGCTCCGCCCGTCGCCGGCGCCTCGCTGCTGCGGCGCCGACAGTACGGCAGACCCGCCGTGCGGGTGAACAGGGCTGCGGTGAACAGGGCTGGCTCGGTGACGGCGTCGAGGGCCGTCGCTCTTGCCAAGCGGCTCGTTGTCCACCGTCCGGCCCTCTCGGTGGATGTACGCGGTTCGCCCTCTCCTCTCGAAGAACAGGAAGGTCGTCGTCGTAGCGCCTGTGGATCCTGGGGACGGGACCCCAGCCCAGCAGGTGGCGCCGCGTGTCGCCATGGGGACAGGGGCGGGGAGGAACGGCACCGGGCCGGTGGACGGACGTGGACGACGGCTAGCAGCTGGCTGTCGCGGTCGTGTGGTGCACATCACATCGACGCCTTTCCCACGCCGACGTCCCTCTATTCACAGGGTTGTCCACAACCTGTGAGTGACGCTGTGGAGTCCCAACAAACGGGACAAGCAGAGCAGAACACGAAATCGCCGCGAAGCGGGGCGTCAGGCTCGCTGCTGCTGCTTGATCCGGTTCGTCAGCTCGGTCACCTGGTTGTAGGTGGACCGGCGCTCCGCCATCTGCTCGCGCACCTTCTTGTTCGCGTGCATCACGGTCGTGTGGTCCCGGCCCCCGAAGGCCTGGCCGATCTTCGGCAGGGACAGGTCCGTGAGCTCGCGGCACAGGTACATCGCGACCTGGCGGGCGGTGACGAGGTTGCGCGAGCGGGAGGACCCTGACAGCTCCTCCATGGTCACCCCGAAGTAGTCCGCGGTCTGCGCCATGATCGTGGCCGACGTGATCTCCCGGGGGTTGTCGTCCGGGATCAGGTCCTTCAGGACGGCGGTCGCGAGGGCCAGGTCGACCGGCTGCCGGTTGAGGTTCGCGAAGGCGGTCACGCGAATGAGGGCGCCTTCGAGCTCGCGGATGTTCGTCGAGATCTTGCCGGCGATGTACTCCAGGACGTCGTCCGGTGCCGACAGCCGCTCGCCGGCCGCCTTCTTGCGGAGGATCGCGATCCGCGTCTCCAGGTCGGGCGGCTGGACGTCGGTGATGAGGCCCCACTCGAAGCGTGACCGCATCCGCTCCTCGAAGCCCGACAGCCGCTTCGGGGGCAGGTCGGACGTGATGACGACCTGCTTGTTCGCGTTGTGCAGGGTGTTGAAGGTATGGAAGAACTCCTCCTGGGTCCCTTCCTTGCCCTGCAGGAACTGGATGTCGTCGATCAGCAGCACGTCGACGTCCCGGTAGCGGCGCTGGAACGCGCCGGCCTTCTCGTCGCGGATCGAGTTGATGAAGTCGTTGGTGAACTCCTCCGAGTTCACGTAGCGGACTCGGATCCCGTTGAAGAGGTGCTGGGCGTACTCGCCGATCGCGTGCAGCAGGTGCGTCTTGCCGAGCCCGGACTCCCCGTACACGAACAGCGGGTTGTAGGCGCGGGCCGGCGCCTCGGCGACGGCGACCGACGCCGCGTGGGCGAACCTGTTGCTCGCCCCGATCACGAACGTGTCGAACGTGTACTTGGGGTTGAGGCGGGCCGGTTCGGTCGGGCGGCCCGCCTCGCGCTCGCGGCGAGGGAAGCTGATGACCTCCGCGTCGGCCCCGCCCTCGCTGTCCGCCCGGTCCTGGTGGCTCGGGCGCTCTCCCGCCGGTCCGGCGCTCGCCAGCGGTGCCGGACCCGCCGGCTGTGCGCCCGACGAGCCGCTCACCTCGGTCGTCGTCCGGCTCCCCCCGGACACGTCGTGCGTCGGGGACGTGCCCAGGCCCTGGTCGGCGAGCGCGTCGTCGTCGGCGGGCCCGTGGGTGCCCGACGCGTCGTCCGGCAGCAGCTCGAGCGTGTGGTCGACCGTGACGGCGAGCCGTACGGGCTGGCCGAGGTCCGCCGAGAGGGCCGCTGTGATCCTGTCGCGGAGCCGCTGCTCGAGCATCTCCTTCGTCAGCTCGTTGGGGACGGCGAAGAGAGCCGTCCCGTTGAGCAGCCCGACGGGCTGGGCCAGACGGAGAAAGCTTCGCTGCCACGGGTTCAGGGCCTCGTCAAGGGCGCCGCCGACGCGGCGCCAGATCTGGGGAAAACCCTCGCGCTCGAGAGGTTGCTGGTCCCCCACGCTCTCCGCCACCTACCCCTCGCTAGTGCACCCTCGGAGCCGGCACCATCCACAGGGTTGTTCACACCCTGTGTACGGGGGTCGCAGGAACGGAGGCGGCCGCCGCTGTGCCGGGACCGCCGGGGCGAGACGCTAACAAAGCCCTTCGCCGGCCGACAAGGACCCGGCGG
>JBKHWX010000040.1:0-8056 GCA_046566325.1 Actinomycetes bacterium
CGCCGTACCGGAGAACGCCGCCGCGATCGACGACCTGTTGCGCCAGGCCGCCGAGCGAGATGCCGAGGTCGCGCGGCTCGCCCAGAGCGCGCAGTACGCCGGCGAGGCCGACCCGTACCGGCGGCCCGAGGACGACGTGGACGCGCCGGACGAGCCGGACTCAGGCCCGGACGAACCAGGCCCGGCGTGAGCCGAGGCCGTAGCGATGCCGACGGGCCGACCGGCGTGGTGGTGGTCGACAAGGCGTCCGGCTGGACGAGCCACGACGTCGTCGCCCGACTGCGGCGGCTCGCCGGCACCCGCAAGGTCGGCCACGCGGGCACGCTCGACCCGATGGCCACGGGCGTCCTGGTCTGCGGGCTGGGCAGGGCGACCCGGCTGCTCACCTACCTGGTCGGCGCCGACAAGACCTACACCGCGACGATCCGTCTCGGCGCCGGCACGGTCACGGACGACGCCGAGGGCGAGGTGACCCGTCGCAGCGACGCCGCCCATGTGACGCGCGAGGACGTCGTCCGCGCCGTCGACGTCCTCACCGGCGAGATCCTGCAGGGACCGAGCGCGGTCAGTGCGGTGAAGGTCGAGGGCAGGCGTTCCTACGCGCGGGTGCGGTCCGGCGAGCAGGTGGCGCTGGCGGCCCGGCCGGTGACCGTGCACCGGTTCGCGGTCCTGGACGCTCGGCACCGCGTCGACGAGGGCAGCACGGTGCTGGACGTCGACGTGGAGGTGTCGTGCAGCTCCGGCACCTACGTGCGCGCGCTGGCCCGCGACCTCGGCGACGAGCTCGGCGTCGGTGGCCATCTGACGGTTCTTCGGCGGACGGCGGTCGGTCCCTTCGGGATCGAGGCTGCCCGCACGCTCGACGAGCTCGCCGAGGCCCTCGTCGTCGTCCCCCTCGCGCAGGCCGCCGCTGCTGCGCTCCCGGTGCGCACCCTCGACGCCCGCGAGGCCACGTCGCTCGGCCACGGGCAGCGGCTCGCGCCGGTCGGGCTTTCCGGGCCCGCGGCGGCCATCGGTCCGGACGGCGAGCTGGTCGCGGTGCTGGAGGAGCGGGACGGGGTGGCTCGGCCGGTCATCGTGCTGAAGCCGGCATAGGGCCCGCCCTGGCACGGTCTCGTTGGCCCCACCGGTGTTGAACGACACGTTGCTCGCGGGGTTGCCCCTCAAACGGCCTTCCAGGGGCAACCCGGTGAGCAAGGCGGCTGATTCGCCGGAAGATCCCCCGGGCGTCGAGGGTGTCGGTGCCGTGCGCCATGCTCTGACCTGCGCCCGCAGGCTCCTTCCCCGACAGTCTGGAGGACTTCCATGACCAGCCCGCCGCCTTCCGGGCCGCCGTCGTCGCCGTCCTCGGACCCGTCGTCGTCCACCCCCTCGGGCGGGTCGTCGCCGTCCTCGGGCCCGTCGTCGTCCACCCCCTCGGGCGCGTCGTCGCCGTCCTCGGGCCCCTCGTCGAATCCCTCAGGTGCTCCGTCCACTCCCTCGGATACTCCGTCCGCTCCCGGCCCGTCGTCCAATCCCTCGCCCCCGAGGACTGCTCCCTCGGGCCCGGCGTCGCCCTACCCGCCACCTGGCCGCGGCGCCGCGCCGCCCGCGCCCCCACGGCCGATCGGTCCCTTCCGGTGGGGCTTCGGGCTCGGCACGGGGGCGACCCTGGGTGCCGGGCTGGTGCTCACGGTGGTCGGGGCGGTGGCGTCCGTGCTGTTCGGGCTCGTCCTCGCCGGCATCGTCGGCGCGGCCATCGGGGCAGGTGCCAGCAACGCGAACAAGCCGGTCACCACGACGGTGTGGGGGAAGCCCGACGCCGACGGCCGGCTCGTCTCCGTCGAGGTCACCGGCGTGATCATGGGCGACTCGTCGGACGGCGGCGCGTTCGTGACAGGTACGTACGGGTACAAGGTGGCCGAGGCGATCGACAGCCTCGGCAAGGACGACGCGGACGGCCTGATCCTGGAGATGAACACCCCCGGAGGGACCATCTACGGGTCGCGTGCCATCGCAGACGCCGTCGAGCGGTACCAGAAGCGCACCGGGCACACGGTGATGGCGTACGTGAAGGGAATGGCGGCGTCGGGCGGCATGTACGCCATGGCCGGAGCCGACCAGGTCATCGCCGACCACGGCACTCTCGTCGGCAGCATCGGCGTGATCATGGGCCCGTTCCAGCGCTTCCGGGACGTCACCGGCCTTCAGGGGTCGCTGCTGACCCCGGGCGTCGAGGCTCCCGGAGGCATCACGGAGGAGTACCTGACGCGAGGGAAGGGCAAGGACTTCGGCAACCCGTTCCGCGACATGACCCCGGAGGAGCGCGCGGTGATGGAGGCCGGGCTCGAGCAGGAGTACACGGGCTTCGTGGACTGGGTCTCCCAGAAGCGCGGCATCCCGGCCCAGACGATCCGGGACGACCTGGGCGCGTACATCTACGACCCGGAGACGGCGATCAGCAAGGGGCTCGTGGACCGCGTGATGGGCCGGGACGACGGCTACCGGCACGCCGCCGAGATGAACGGGCTCGACCCGGCCGACACGCGGGTGGACCGGGTCCGCTCCGACGACTTCCTCAGCCTGCTGCTCGGGAGCAAGAGCAAGGGCGAGCCGGCGGGTGCGCTCTGCACCGGGCCTGCGACGGTGCTGGCGTTCTCGGGGGACCTGGCGAGCGTCTGCGGACGATGAGCGACGAGGACAACGGGAGCAGGCGCGTGCAGCGGTGGAACGACCTGTCGGAGGTGCCGCGGGGCTACGGCCCCTCGGTCGTCGCGATCGGCAACTTCGACGGCGTCCACCGCGGTCACGTGGCCGTGCTGTCCCGCCTCGTCGCCGAGGCCCGCGGTCGCCGTGCCCGAGCCGTCGCGATCACCTTCGACCCGCACCCGCTCCAGGTGCTCCGGCCCGAGCACGCGCCCGCACAGCTGGTCGGGAACGAGCACAAGGTCGCGCTGCTCGCCGAGACCGGGCTGGACGGCGTCCTCGTGCTGCCGTTCACGCTGGAGCTCGCGAGCTGGAGCCCGGAGCGGTTCGTCGAGGACGTGCTGGTCCGCGCGCTCGACAGCACGGCCGTGGTGGTCGGCCGTGACATCCGGTTCGGTCACCGGAACGCCGGCGACCTCTCCACGATGCAGCGGCTCGGCGAGCAGCACGGCTTCGACGTCGTCGTGCTGGACGACGTCACCGGACCGGGGAGCGGAGCCGAGCCGGGGCAGGCACGCCGGTGGTCGTCGTCCTGGACCCGGGAGCTGCTGGCCGCCGGGGACGTCGCGGCCGCCGCGGAGGTGCTCGGCCGGCTGCACCGGGTGTCGGGCCGGGTGGTCCACGGCGACCACCGCGGGCGCGAGCTCGGCTACCCGACCGCGAACCTCGGCCAGCAGATGCAGGGCATGGTGCCCGCGGACGGCGTGTACGCGGGGTGGCTCGTCCGCCTGGACCGCCCCGAGGAGGACCCCGACCGGCACCTTCCCGCCGCGATCTCCATCGGGACCAACCCGACGTTCGACGGGCGGCAGCGCCGTGTCGAGGCGTACGTCCTCGACCGCACGGACCTGGAGCTGTACGGCGAGACGATCGCGCTCGACCTCGTCGAGTACCTGCGCGAGACGCTGCGGTTCGACGACATCGACACGCTCAAGCAGCAGATGGCGAAGGACGTCGAACGGTGCCACGAGGTGCTGGACACCGTTCCTCCCGGCGTCCCCGTGACCTGAGCGGCGCCCAGGGGCCGCCTCCTACCGCAGCGCCCGCCGAAGCTCGCTCACCACGTCGTCCAGGGCCTGGCCCGCGACCGGCGTCATCCCCGCCATGGAGATGAAGCCGTGGGGGACGTCGGGGTAGGAGATGTGGCGGGCGGCCACACCCGCCTCGCGCAGGCGCTCGACGTAGGCGACGTCCTCGCCCTCGAGAGGGTCGAGGTCGGTGGTGAGCACCAGGGCGGGGGCCACGTGGCGCAGGTCCGGGGCGAACAGCGGGCTGACGCGCGGGTCGTCCGGCTTCAGCTCGGACGGGCCGAGGTACAGCGCGAGGTACGCCTCGAGGTCCGACCGGGGCAGGATCGGGGCGTCGGCGCGCGCGTCGATCGTCGGGGACGCCAACGTCAGGTCGGTGCCGGGGTAGACGAGCACCTGGTACGCCAAGGGCTCGGCCGGAAGGTCCGCCTCGCCCGCGGCGAGCGCCTCCTTGTGCCGGATGGCGGCGAGGGTCGCCAGGGTCGCCCCGGCGCTGTCGCCCATCACCGCGACGCGCGCGGTGTCGACCGGCAGAGCCGGCTCGCCGTGGGCCAGCAGGTGCCGCAGGACCGCCCAGTAGTCGTCGAACGCGGCGGGGGCCGGGTGCTCCGGCGCGAGGCGGTAGTCGACCGACACGACGAGCGCGCCGACGCGGTCCGCCACCCGGCTGCAGAGCCAGTCGGACCCCCGCAGGCTCCCCAGCACCCAGCCGCCGCCGTGGGCGTACACCACGAGCGGGAACCTGGTCGGGGTCCCCGGCCTCAGCTGCTTCGCGATCGCCACCGGCAGGTAGAGACGGGTGCCGACCGGCCCCACCGCGGTGTCGAGCACACGGTCCCCGACCGCGACGTTCCGCAACGTGGCGCCGGACAGGGCGCGGGCGAGAGGCTCGGGCAGCCCACGCCGGGCGGCGGCCCGTTCGGCCGGGGACATGTCGAGCACGCTCGGCAGGCGGCGGGCGGCTCGCGCCACGAGTCGCAGACGGAGGTTCACGTCTCGTGTCTAGCAGGTCGCAGGCAGCCCTCGGCCGGCCGTGCCGATTCGGTTGCCGCTGTGCCCGCTGGTAGCCTGGCAGGTGCCGTCCGAACGGCCGCGGACCGAGAGTGCCCGGGTGAACCAGCCCCGGTGCGCCGCGCAACGACCCCGAAGGAGAACCCGTGCCCCTCGACGCCGCCACGAAGTCGAAGATCATGAAGGAATACGCGACGCACGAGGGCGACACCGGCTCTCCCGAGGTGCAGATCGCGATGCTCACGCAGCGGATCAAGGACCTGACCGAGCACCTGAAGGAGCACAAGCACGACCACCACAGCCGTCGTGGCTTGTTGCTCCTCGTCGGTCAGCGGCGCCGGCTGCTGCAGTACCTGACCAAGACGGACATCAACCGCTACCGCTCCCTCATCGAGAGGCTCGGCCTGCGGCGGTGACCTGCGGACGCGGCCCTCTCCACCTGGAGGGGGCCGCGTTCTGCGGAGGAAGCTCGTCCGCTCGAGCCAACTGAACAACCACCCGAGCGAGGCCGTGCGAGGGTGCCGGTCCTCGGTAGTGGCTTCCGGAACCCCGATGCGTCCGGAGGCCTCGATCGAAGATCGGAGCTCCCGCCGTCGCCCGCTCCCCGAAAGAACGGAGGCGACCCTGTGGAGGGTCCCGACATCACCTACGCCGAGACGGTCATCGACAACGGGTCGTTCGGCACGCGCACGGTCCGGTTCGAGACCGGGCGCCTGGCCCGGCAGGCCGCGGGCTCCGTGGCCGCCTACCTGGACGACGAGACGATGCTGCTGTCGGCCACCAGCGTCGGAAAGCAGCCCAAGGAGCACTTCGACTTCTTCCCCCTGACCGTCGACGTCGAGGAGCGGATGTACGCGGCCGGGAAGATCCCCGGCTCGTTCTTCCGGCGTGAGGGCCGCCCGTCGACGGACGCGATCCTCACGTGCCGGCTCATCGACCGGCCGCTGCGCCCGTCGTTCGTGTCCGGGCTCCGCAACGAGGTCCAAGTCGTCATCACCGTGATGGCGCTGCACCCCGACGACCTCTACGACGTCCTCGCGATCAACGCGGCATCCATGTCCACCCAGCTGTCCGGCCTGCCGTTCTCGGGGCCGATCGGCGCCGTCCGCGTCGCCCTGATCGACGGCCAGTGGGTGGCGTTCCCGCGCCACTCCGAGCTCGAGCGCGCGGTGTTCGACATGGTCGTCGCCGGTCGGGTCGTGTCCGGCTCCGGCAAGGACGCCGACGTCGCGATCATGATGGTCGAGGCCGAGGCGACCGAAGAGGCGTGGGGCCTCATCCAGAACGGCGACCAGGCGCCGACCGAGGAGGTCGTGGCCTCCGGGCTCGAGGCCGCCAAGCCGTTCATCGCGCAGCTCTGCGCCGCCCAGTCCGAGGTCGCGTCCGAGGCCGCGAAGGAGACGGTCGAGTTCCCGCGGTACCTCGACTACTCCGACGACGTCCTCGAGGCCGTGCGCCAGGCGGCGACCGACGAGCTCGCTCAGGCGATCACCATCGCCGGCAAGCAGGAGCGGGAGGCCCGGCTCGACGCGATCAAGGGCGACGTCAAGGCGAAGCTCGCGGACCGGTTCGAGGGGCGCGAGAAGGAGATCTCCGCGGCGTTCCGGTCCGTCACCAAGTCGCTGGTCCGCCAGCGCATGCTGCGCGACCACGTCCGGATGGACGGCCGTGGGCTGAAGGACATCCGGACGCTGTCCGCCGAGGTCGACGTGCTGCCCCGGGTGCACGGCTCGGCGCTGTTCGAGCGGGGCGAGACCCAGATCCTCGGGGTGACGACGCTCAACATGCTGCGCATGGAGCAGCAGCTCGACACGCTCTCGCCCGAGACGCGCAAGCGCTACATGCACAACTACAACTTCCCGCCGTACTCCACCGGTGAGACCGGTCGTGTCGGCTCGCCCAAGCGGCGCGAGATCGGCCACGGCGCGCTCGCGGAGCGGGCGCTCGTCCCGGTGCTGCCGACCCGCGAGGAGTTCCCGTACGCGATCCGCCAGGTCTCGGAGGCGCTGGGCTCGAACGGCTCCACGTCCATGGGCTCGGTCTGCGCCTCGACGCTGTCCCTGCTGAACGCGGGCGTGCCCCTGCGCGCGCCGGTGGCGGGCATCGCGATGGGCCTGGTGTCCGACACCGTCGAGGGCGAGGACGGCGCCAAGACGGAGTACGTCGCCCTGACGGACATCCTCGGTGCGGAGGACGCGTTCGGTGACATGGACTTCAAGGTCGCCGGCACGCGCGAGTTCGTGACCGCGATCCAGCTCGACACGAAGCTCGACGGGATCCCGGCGTCGGTCCTCGCCGGTGCGCTCTCCCAGGCCCGCGACGCGCGCCTCGAGATCCTCGAGGTGATGAACGAGGCGATCGACCGGCCGGACGAGCTGTCGCCGTACGCGCCGCGCGTGATCGCCGTCCACGTGCCGGTCGACAAGATCGGCGAGGTCATCGGCCCGAAGGGCAAGATGATCAACCAGATCCAGGACGACACCGGCGCCCAGATCTCGATCGAGGACGACGGCACCGTCTACATCGGCGCGGAGGACGGGCCGTCCGCCGAGGCCGCCCGCTCGATGATCAACGCCATCGCCAACCCGCAGATGCCGGAGGTCGGCGAGCGGTACGTCGGCACGGTCGTGAAGACGACGAGCTTCGGCGCCTTCGTCTCGCTCACCCCCGGCAAGGACGGGCTCCTGCACATCTCGCAGATCCGGAAGATGGTCGGCGGCAAGCGCGTCGAGAACGTCGAGGACGTGCTCTCGGTCGGCCAGAAGGTGCAGGTCCAGATCGCGGAGATCGACCCGCGGGGCAAGCTCTCGCTCGAGCCGGTGCTGGAGGACTCCGACGGGGCCCCGAGGGACAAGGGCGACGGCGACAAGGGCGACGGCGACAGGGCCGACAGCAACAAGTCGCAGAACGACAAGTCCCAGGACGAGAAGTCCCGGACGGCCGACGTCGGCGCGGACGCGTGAGGAGCCGGCAGCTGACGTGACGGAGCCACAGCGTCACCCGGGCACCGCCCGGCAGGCGGACGGCGCGGTCGTGCGCCGGAGCGTCCTGCCCGGCGGTGTCCGCGTGCTCACCGAGCACATGCCGGGCCTCCGGTCCGTCACCGTCGGCGCCTGGGTCGGCGTGGGGTCACGCGACGAGGCCGACGGCCACCACGGGTCCACGCACTTCCTCGAGCACCTGCTGTTCAAGGGCACCGAGCGGCGCGACGCCATGGACATCGCGTCGGCGTTCGACGAGGTGGGCGGTGAGGCGAACGCGGCGACCGGCAAGGAGTACACCTGCTACTTCGCCCGGGTGCTCGACGCCGACCTGCCGATGGCGGTCGACGT
>JBKHWX010000041.1:0-6212 GCA_046566325.1 Actinomycetes bacterium
CCGGAAGCAGTGATCCGCACGAACGAGCCGTTGCGCTTCAGCTCCTCGATCGTGGACGCCCCGCAGTAGAACATCGACTGACGCAGGCCGCCGACGAGCTGGTGCGCGACCGCCCCGAGCGGGCCGCGGTAGGGCACCTGCCCCTCGACCCCCTCGGGCACGAACTTGTCGTCGGTGGCCACGTCGCTCTGAAAGTAGCGGTCCTTGGAGAACGACTTCTCCCCCGACCGGGTCTGCTGCGCGCCGAGCGAGCCCATGCCCCGGTACGACTTGAACTGCTTGCCGTTGATGAAGACCAGGTCGCCCGGGCTCTCCTCGCAGCCGGCCAGCAGCGACCCGAGCATCACGGTGTCGGCGCCGGCGACCAGCGCCTTCGCGATGTCCCCAGAGTACTGGAGGCCGCCGTCCCCGATGACCGGAACGCCGGCCGGCCGGCAGGCGAGCGCCGCCTCTGAGATCGCGGTCACCTGCGGCATGCCGACACCTGCGACGACGCGGGTCGTGCAGATGGACCCGGGTCCCACACCCACCTTGACGCCGTCCACACCGGCGTCGACGAGGGCCTGGGCGGCCGCGCGGGTCACGACGTTGCCGCCCACGACGTCCACGTGCGCCGCGACCGGATCGGACTTCAGCCGCGAGATCATCTCGAGCACCGCGGCCGAGTGCCCGTGGGCCATGTCGACGACGAGGACGTCGACGCCCGCGTCGACGAGGAGCATCGCCCGCTTCCACGCGTCCTCGAAGATGCCGATGGCTGCCGCCGCGCGCAGCCGCCCCTCGCGGTCCTTGGTGGCGTTCGGGTACTTCTCGCTCTTGGTGAAGTCCTTGACGGTGATCAGCCCACGCAGCCGACCCGCATGGTCCACGAGGGGAAGCTTCTCCACCCTGTTCTTGCGCAGCAGCGCCATGGCGTCGTCGCTGCTGACCCCCACCGCCGCCGTCACCAGCGGCATCGGCGTCATCACATCGCGGACGACGCGCGTCTCGTCCTGCTCCCAGCGCAGGTCGCGGTTCGTGACGATGCCGACCAGCACGCCGTCCGCGTCGACGACGGGCAGCCCCGACACCCGATACCGGGCGCACAAGGCGTTGACCTCGGCGAGGGTCGCCGCCGGCGTCGTCGTCACCGGGTGCGTGATCATGCCCGCCTCGGACCGCTTCACCAGGTCGACCTCACCGGCCTGGTCCTCGGCGGAGAGGTTCCGGTGCAGCACCCCGAGGCCGCCCTGCCTCGCCATCGCGATGGCCATCCGCGACTCGGTCACGGTGTCCATCGCGCTGGACAGCAGCGGAACCGCGACCTCGACCCGCTTCGACACCCGGGACGACGTGTCCGCCTCGCTCGGGATCACGTCGCTCTCGTAAGGCACCAGCAGCACGTCGTCGAACGTCAGCCCGACGAACCCGAACGGGTCGGGGGACGGGAGGTGCAGGTCGCTCACGACGACAGCCTTCCTGGTGCAGGGGTTTCGGCCACCTACAGGCTAAGCCTTGGGCCGTGACCTCCCTTCAGGGCTGGGTCGAAATGGTGTTCACGCGTTCCGTCGCCGCCCCGGCCATCCCTGCTGACGCATCGTGATTGGCGCTCCCCCCGGGAACCTTGTCGAACAGGTGACGGTTCTTCAGTACCTGGTCCCGCACGTAGACGTCCAGGATGATGAAGACGATGCCGATCACTCCGCCGAGCAGGACGTTCAGCACCGCCAGCACGACGAGCTGGCCAATTCCTTCGTAGGCTGCCGGCACATGCCGGTGACGCGCAGCGATGGACTTCGAGGCTCTGACCCGGCTGATCCCCGCGAAGAGGTTCCACAGGCCGGCGATCACGGCGTACACAGAGATGATCTGAAGGACTGCAAGCCCGATCCACAGCCATCCTGACAACTTCTCGTAGTCAGCGACTCTTCGCGCGAACAGGTCAGCGTGCTGCTGGCCACCGACTGGGTCAGCGGGCTGCGGCTGCTCGAACGGGGTGTGCCCGGGCGGAGGTGGAAAGGGAGGTAGCTGCGGCATGGGCCGAGTCGCCGAGGTCCACTGCCGGCCGTCCCACCACCTCATCTGCCCTGGCTCTCCGGGGTCGGGATACCAACCAGGAAACACGTGCTGTTCCAGTCCTCTCGTCCTTCTCGCCGGCCAGGAAACCGCCAGCCAGCGCTTCAGCTAATGGCTCTCGTCGTACTCCCGAAGCAGGCGCTCGGGATCGAGCGACAGGGCCTCCGCGCTGCCCTCGACGCAGCCGATGTAGCGGGAGGTGTCCAGTAGAATGCCGTTGGACGTCATCGACATTCTGTCCCGCTCGACGCAACGGTCGACCGCCTCCTCGCCGTTCGACGCGCGCGTCTGCTGGCCTGCAGCGAAACCGTCCGCGTACTCCTGGGAGCCCCGGTCGACGTCATAGTGCCGGTCGATATACCCCTGGCCGAGAACTGCGCGAATGACCGTTACCAGGGCCGCTACCAACAGCAGGACACCCCACCACGCACCGGTGGATCAGACTGCCCTTCCTGGGCTCCTGGGCCTGAGCGGACCTCGTCCTCGGAGCCGACTGCTGCTGCGCACCCTGTTGTGAGGGCAAGTGTGTGGAAGCGGTGGTTTGCATAAGACAGACAGGTTCTCCAGTGCACCGAAACAGATGCGCAGGCGCGACGGCCCACGGCTGACTCCTCGGACACTCCAGTGAAGCAGCACATAACCTCACGACAGCCGTGAAACCGTCCGTTTCAACCGGACGGCAACCGCAGCCTCACCTCCGCCGCTACCCAGAGGTCCCGACGGCGTCCGACGCGTCTGTCGTGATGACAGCTCGGCAGCATCCAGCACTGCCGTTCCCTCGTCAGTGCACGCCCTCCCAGCTGCGCTGCAGAGGAACGGTGAGCTCGCGCAGCCTCGTCAGGGCGCGGTGCTGCCCCACCCGGACGGCGACGGCGCTGATCCCGAGGAGGTCCGCGGTCTCGGCGGCGGACAGGCCCTCGCCGACGCGCAGTGTGAGGATGTGCCGCTGCTGCGCCGGGAGGCGGCTGAGGAGCTCGCGGGCCACGGCGACGTCCGACGTCTGCATGGCGAGCTCTTCGGGGGTCGGCTCGGCGCTCGTCGTGTCCGGCACCTCGTCGACGGGGACGGCGTCCCGGTACAGGCCGCGCAAGGCGTCGGCGACGCGGCGGGCGGCGATGCGGAAGACGAATGCCTCGAACGGCTTGCCCTGGTGCCGGTAGCGAGGCAGGGACGTGAGGACGGCGAGGCATACGTCCTGCGCGGCGTCGTCCGCGGCGTGATGACCGGCGGGCAAGGTACCGAGGCGACTCCGGCAGTAGCGGTGGACCAGGTCCCGCACCTCGCTCAGCAGCTCCTCGACGGCGCGCTCGTCGCCGTCGGCAGCGCGCACAGCCAGCCGGGTCAGGTCGCCGTCGGCCGGCTCGGGCACGGCCTCAGCAACCACCCCGCGGACAGCAGAACCCCGAAGCACCCGCGCAACGCTACTGCGCTTACGCAGTCAGTAACCAACTACCGGGTAACCGAGTTCCGCCGGTCACCTCACCAGGCCCGCGCGGTAGCCCACGGCGACGGCCTGAGCACGATCTGCTGCGCCGAGCTTGCGGAACAGGCGGCGGGCGTGGGTCTTGACGGTGTCCTCGGAAAGGAAGAGCTCGCGGCCGATCTCGGCGTTGCTCTGCCCCCGGCTCATCCCGGTCAGCACCTGGACCTCCCGCTCCGTCAGGGACGGGGCGTCACCGCCCGCGCGGCGGGCAGGAGCCGGCCGCTGCGGCTCCGCGGTCGCGTGCACCACGGCGGCCACGACCTCCTCGCGGACAGCGGTCTTCAGCAGGTAGCCGCGGGCGCCGAGGGCGATCGCCTTGGCCACCGACTCGCCGTCCTCACCCGTGGTCATCATGACGACCGAGGCGCCGGGGTGCAGGGCCAACAGGCGACGCGTCGCCTCGAGACCGCCGATGCCCGGCATGCCGACGTCCATGAGCACGAGCGCGGGACGCTCCACCGGCCACCGGGCGAGGACCTCCTCGCCGGAGGACACCCCGACCACCCGCGTCACGCCGGGCGCGGACGCCACGATCCTGCGCATCGCCTCGCGTCCCAGCGAGGAGTCGTCGCACACCAGCACCGTCGACACGTTCCACCTCAGTCGTACCTGCCCCGTCGGGGCTGTCCGGACTGCCGAGCCGGCAGCCGGCGGCAGGTGCCGCCGAACTACTTTTCGGCAGGTTGACCGAGGAACTTCAGGTTTCGGGGGAGGTCGCTCTGCCCGCCCGCGTGCCGGTCGCGCAGTGGCCGGTCAGTGGCGGACGGCGAGCCGCACCTGGTCTACCGCCGCAGCCAGGGACGGCGCATGCACGGCGCCGTCCGGCACGGCCTGGCCGTGCCAGCCGGGTCCGGCGACGAGCAGGCGGGTGCGCTCCTCGAGCACGTGCAGACCCTCGAGCTCGACAACCGGGACGGGCCGCATGGAGTACACGAGCACGACCTTGGGCTGGACCCGAGCTGTGGCCGCGGCGAGCGCTTCGTGCGGCACGGCCGCTCCGAGCACGACGGTCTCGACCCGCCGGTCGGCGAGCGCAGCCGCGAGCGCATGGACCGGCAGCGCGTGCTGCTCGTCCTCGGCGCAGGCCAGCAGGGCCGTTCCCCAACGGGGCTCGTCCGCCTCGAGCAGCAGGGCCTGCAGCACCGCCGACACGGACTCGGCGAAGATCCGCTGGACTTCCCAGCCGTTCCCGCTCGTCGCCAGGTGCTCCTCGAGCGTCTCCAGCACGGGGACGACGACGGCCTCCCAGGTCTCGAGGATCCCCCGGTTCGCGACGTGCTGACGCACCTGGCGCCGACAGTCCAGGGCGGACGCGGAACCAGCGGCCTGCAGCAGCTGCCGGACGTCGGCGGGCAGGTCGGCGACGTCCGTGAAGACGTCGAGGATGTCGACGTCGGCCGAGCGCACCGGGCCCCACCTGCGCGTGCTGGAGGCGCCGGAGACGCTTGGGTGCCGCGCCGGTGGCCAGCCGGTGCCTCCGCGCCGTCCGGAGAAGTGCTGAGCAGGGACGGCAGCAGGGACGGGGTGAGCGGAGCGGCCTCCCGCGCTGTCCCCGGCGGGCGACGGCGTGTTCTGCAGGCGGGCCGCGGCGGACTGTGCTGCGCTGCCGTCCCGTGCGTCGTCGTCCCGTGAGTCGTGGTCCCGTGAGTCGTGGTCCCGTGTGTCGTGGTCCCGTGTGTCGTCGTCCTGGGCGTCGAAGGCACCCGGGACGAGCGGCTCGTGCGGGACGACGTTCCGCACGGCGGAGAGCCGATGGTCGTCCACGGGCCTGGGCTCGCCCTCGACGGGCGTGGACAGCGCGATCCGGGCGGCCTCCGCGGGCGCGACCCCCTCGAGCGTCAGGCGTCGCATGACGAGCAGGCGGGAAAGGTCCTCCTGCGTGTACTGGCGGTGCGCGCCGGCTGTGTGGGCCGGCGGCCCGATGCCGTAGCGCCTCGCCCAGGTACGCAACGTGGCAGGCGCGACGCCCAGCCGACGGGCGACGGCCGCGACCTTCAACGTCGGTCCGGCGCTGCTGCCCTCGGGGGCCTCGCGGCGCTGACCGGACAGCTGCATAACGGCCATTTTGCGATCCGCGGAAGGGGGCTGCCAGTCGGCCGGGGGCCTCGCAGCGGCCGTCCCGCTCTCCGTCACCCGGGCGCGCTATCGAGCGAGGCAGGAAAGCTGAGCTGACACGCTCATGGCGCGGTTGCTGAGAGCCGAGCGCGGAGAGGTGCTTCCCGGGGAGCCGATTGTCGGCTTTGAACTTTGTTCCGACCCACCCTTGAACAACTTTTGGCGCGGTTGTAGTGTCGCGGCAACGCAGTGATCACCGGGCCACGAGCTGGTCGGTCCGCCCTGATCAACCGACGGACTCGTCAGGAGGACCCCATGGCCGAGATCTCCCGCCTGCCAGGCCCAATCGCAGACCTGTGGGACTGGCAGATGGAAGGCGCCTGCAGGGAGACCGGGAGCACGATCTTCTTCCACCCCGAGGGGGAGCGTGGCCCCGCCCGCCGCAACCGTGACGCCGCTGCCCAGGCGATCTGCGCCACCTGTCCCGTGATCGAGCCGTGCCGCGAGCACGCTCTCCGCGTCCGCGAGCCGTACGGCGTCTGGGTCGGGCTGACGGAGGACGACCGGGAGCGCATCTACGCCGAGGAGCGCGCACGCCGGCTGCCTGCCGCGAGCTGAC
>JBKHWX010000042.1:0-6695 GCA_046566325.1 Actinomycetes bacterium
CAGCTACGCCAGGAGGGTGCCTGCCATGCCGTCGACCTCGGAGCAGTTCGTGCACCTGCACGTGCACACCGAGTACTCGATGCTGGACGGCGCGGCCCGGATCGACGACCTGTTCTCCGAGGCCGCCAGGATGGGGATGCCGGCCCTCGCGACCACCGACCACGGCTTCGTCTTCGGCGCCTACGAGTTCTGGCGGGCCGGGCAGCGGCACGGCGTCAAGCCGATCATCGGGGTCGAGGCCTACGTCACCCCTGGCACGCACCGCAGCGACCGAACCCGGGTCAAGTGGGGTGACGGCAGCCGGGACGACGTCTCCGGCGGCGGTGCCTTCACCCACATGACGCTGCTGGCCGAGAACACCGGCGGGATGCACAACCTGTTCCGGCTGGCCTCTCGCGCCAGCCTGGAGGGCCACTTCTACAAGCCGCGGATGGACCGGGAGCTGCTCGCCGAGCACGCCGGCGGGCTCATCGCGACGACAGGCTGCCCCTCTGGCGAGATCCAGACACGGATCCGGCTCGGCCAGTACGACCGGGCCGTGACCGCGGCGGCGGAGCTCCGCGACATCTTCGGGGCGGGCAACTTCTACTGCGAGCTGATGGACCACGGCCTCGACATCGAGCGGCGCGTCCAGAAGGACCTGCTGCGGCTCGCCGAGGACCTCGACCTCCCGCTCGTCGCCACGAACGACCTGCACTACACACGGGCCGAGGACGCCAAGGCGCACGCCGCGCTGCTCTGCGTGCAGTCCGGCTCCACCCTGGCCGACCCGAACCGGTTCAAGTTCGACGCCGAGGACTTCTACCTCAAGTCGGCTCGGGAGATGCGCTCGCTGTGGCGGGAGCTGCCGGAGGCCTGCGACAACACGCTGCTGATCGCCGAGCGGTGCGACGTCACGTTCACCGAGGGCGAGGGCAGGTACATGCCTCGGTTCCCCTGCCCCCTTGGGGAGACGGAGCAGTCGTGGTTCGTGAAGGAGGTCGAGGCCGGCCTGCGGCGCCGCTACCCGGACGGCGTGCCGGAACGTGTGCGCGAGCAGGCCGAGTTCGAGACGGACGTGATCGTCTCGAAGGGCTATGCCGGCTACTTCCTGGTCGTCGCCGACTTCATCAACTGGGCCAAGGAGAACGGCATCCGGGTCGGTCCGGGGCGTGGCTCCGGCGCGGGCTCGATGTGCGCGTACGCGATGCGGATCACCGACCTCGACCCGCTGCAGCACGGCCTGATCTTCGAGCGGTTCCTCAACCCCGAGCGCATGTCGATGCCGGACTTCGACGTGGACTTCGACGAGCGTCGGCGCGGCGAGGTGATCCGGTACGTCACCGAGAAGTACGGCGACGACCGCGTGGCCCAGATCGTCACCTACGGCACGATCAAGGCGAAGCAGGCGATCAAGGACGCCTCGCGGGTGCTCGGCTACCCCTTCGCCATGGGGGAGAAGCTGACGAAGGTGATGCCGCCGTCCGTGATGGGCAAGGACATCCCGCTCGCCGGGATCTTCGACCCCGAGCACAAGCGCTACAAGGAGGCCGAGGAGTTCCGTCAGCTCCACGAGACCGACCCCGACGCCCAGACCGTCGTCGCGACCGCTCGGGGCCTCGAGGGGCTGAAACGGCAGTGGGGGGTGCACGCCGCCGGCGTGATCATGTCGAGCGCGCCCCTGCTCGACCTGATCCCGATCATGCGCCGGGAGCAGGACGGCCAGGTGATCACCCAGTTCGACTACCCGAGCTGCGAGAGCCTCGGCCTGGTCAAGATGGACTTCCTGGGGCTGCGCAACCTCACGATCCTCGACGACGCGCTGGTGAACGTGAGGGCGAACCGGGAGGTCAACGTCGACCTCGACGCCCTCAGCAAGGACCCCACCGACCCCGCCACGTACGAGCTGCTCGGCCGGGGCGACACACTCGGCGTCTTCCAGTTCGACGGCGGCCCGATGCGCTCGCTGCTGCGGCTCATGAAGCCCGACAACTTCGAGGACATCTCCGCCGTGGGCGCGCTGTACCGGCCGGGGCCGATGGGCGCCAACTCCCACACCAACTACGCCCTCCGAAAGAACAAGCAGCAGGACGTCGAGTACCTGCACCCGGAGCTGGCGGAGGCGCTCGAACCGATCCTGGGCACGACGTACGGGCTGATCGTGTACCAGGAGCAGGTGATGGAGATCGCCCAGAAGCTGGCCGGGTACACGCTCGGCAAGGCGGACCTGCTGCGCCGGGCCATGGGCAAGAAGAAGCGCGAGGTGCTCGACGCCGAGTACGTGGGCTTCGAGACGGGGATGCAGGCGAACGGCTTCGGCGCCCAGGCCATCAAGGCGCTCTGGGACGTGCTCGTCCCGTTCTCCGACTACGCCTTCAACAAGGCCCACTCGGCGGCGTACGGGCTCGTCTCCTACTGGACGGCGTACCTCAAGGCCAACTACCCCGCCGAGTACATGGCTGCCCTGCTCACGAGCGTCGCGGACGACAAGGACAAGTCGGCCCTCTACCTCAACGAGTGCCGGCGGATGCGCATCACCGTCCTGCCACCGGACGTGAACGCCTCGGAGGCCACCTTCGCCGCGGTCGGCCACGACATCCGGTTCGGGCTGGCGGCCATCCGCAACGTGGGCGAGCAGGTGGTCGTCGAGATCATCCGGGCGCGGCAGGAGAAGGGGGCGTACCGCTCCTTCCAGGACTTCCTGGAGAAGGTACCTGCCGCCGTGTGCAACAAGCGCACGATCGAGTCGCTGGTCAAGGCTGGCGCCTTCGACTCGCTCGGGCACAACCGTCGTCAGCTCGTGCTTAAGCACGAGGAGGCGGTCGACGCGGTGATCGACCTCAAGCGGAACGAGGCGGTCGGCCAGTACGACCTGTTCGGCGGCGCCTCGGAGAGCGGCGGCGGGCTGGAGATCGTGCTGCCCGACGTCGAGGAGTGGGACAAGCACGAGAAGCTCGCGTTCGAGCGGGCCATGCTCGGGCTGTACGTCTCCGACCACCCGCTGTTCGGTCTCGAGCACGTCCTCGCGAAGGCCTCCGACTGTTCCATCGCGAGCCTGGTGGCGGACGAGAGCCGACCGGACGGCGCAACCGTCACGGTCGCGGGAATGGTCACGACCGTCGTCCGCAAGATGACGAAGAACGGCAACCCCTGGGCGATCGCCTCCCTCGAGGACCTCGAGGGCGTGGTCGAGGTCCTGTTCTTCCCCCAGACCTACCAGCAGGTGCTCCACGAGCTGCGTGAGGACCTGGTGTGCGTGATCCGGGGGCGCCTCAACCGGCGGGACGACGTCCCCACCGTCTACGTGGCCGAGATGAGCCTGCCCGACCTGTCCGACACGGACCGGGGCCCGGTGACGATCGCGCTGGCGGCGACGCGGTGCACCGCTCCCGTGGTCGGCCGGCTGAAGGACGTGCTGGCGACGCACCCGGGTCTCACCGAGGTGCGTCTGCGGCTCACCTCGTCGGGTCGCTCCACGGTGATGAGGCTGGACGACGGCCTGCGCGTGACGCCGTCCCCGGCCCTGTTCGGGGACCTCAAGGCGCTCCTGGGACCGGCCTGCCTGTCGTGAGCGGGGCGGTGGGCGGGGCCGCGCCGAGCAGCAGCGCCGGGGGGACGTCGCGTCGGGTGACGGTGGTCACGCTCGCCACGTGTCTGGTGCTCGCGGTGCTGCTCGGGCTCGCGTGGTGGGCTCTCGCGCCGCGCGGGGACGTCGTCCCTCAGCAGGGCTACCTGTTCGCGGTCGACGACCCGGAGCTGCTGGCCGGCCAGGACTCGGTGTTCGCGCTGCTGAGCGCGCTGGCAGGTGTGCTCCTGGGCGGTTGGGTCGGGCTGAGACCGTCGGCGGAGCCGGTGGCGAGGGTGTGCGCAGCGGTGCTGGGCAGCGGTGTCGGTGCCTTCGTGGCGTGGCAGGTCGGCAGGTTCCTCGGTCCGCCAGGGGTGTCGGCCCGTCCGCGGGCGAGCCCGCACGCCGTCCCGGCGCCGCTCGACCTGCACGCCTTGGGCGCACTCGTCGTCTGGCCGGCCTTCACGGCCGGCGCGGCGTTCGTCGTCCTGCTGGGTGCCTCCCTCCTCGGGTTTCGGCGGTCCGAGCCCGGGTAGGCGCAGAGGCGGAGCCTGGTCCGGGGGAGTGCCGGGTCGACGAGAACGCTGAGCCGGAGGAGAGCTGGGATGACCGACAACCCGATCAGCGGACGGCGCCCCTACGACGGGGCCGAGGAGCCCCCGGCCGACGCCCAGCAGCTGCCCGGCGAGCGTGCTCTGCCGGAGGACGAGCAGGAGGACCGCCCGCCGGCAGAGCACGAGGACCCGACCGAGTGGTCCAACCGAGCACCGCACGACGGCGGCTCCATGTCGGAGGACCAGGGCGGCGTTGTGCCGGGCAGCGCCACCGGGCCGAGCTCGGCGGGCCCGCCCGACGCGGCGGGTGGCCCCGCTGCAGCGGACGAGCGGGAGGACGGCGTGTAGCGTCCGCTTCGGTTGACCCGTCCTGGGAATCAGTAGACGTCAGGACCTCGTCATCACACAGCCCCGACGGTCACCCGACAGCCCCGACGGCGACAAGCAGGGCGAACAACGAGATCGGGATCCCGAAGTCGCTGACGAGGATCACCGTCTGCCCAGGAGCATAATTGTGGTGACGAACGATCTCGATGACGTGGTTGATCCCCGCGACCAGTAGGAAAAGGCCGCTCGCGATAGACGCAACCACCCATCCCGCGGGCTGGTCCACAGCCGATGCGTAAATTCCCCCGAGGCCCATGGCGAGACTGGCAAAGCCCACCTCGTATTGAAAGCCGTTGGACTCCCAGCCGATGTCGCGCGCCGTCTGACGAGCGAAGATCGTGTGAGCGACCGCACCCCCCAAGACACTCCACCCCGCTCCGAAGAAGAGCATCCAGCGCAGGGCCACCTCATCGAAGGGGGCAGAAGAATCAGCCCCCATCGGGGATAGGCCGAGAATCGCCAGCAGCCACGCAACGACGAAGGCGAGCACGGGGAGATACGCAGCCACGGTTGAGCCTAGCCGGAGCCCAAGGTGGCTTGGGCGGCGTCGCGCGCGGCCGATAGTGCCCCGACGAGAGGCACGCCAGGCGCTGGAGGGCGCCGCCGGCCGAGTCATTTGCCGGAGGCTCACAGCAGGCGACCCGGTGAGCATTCGGGGGTGGGCGACGATGCTTCGGGCTGCTGACCGCGATGTCACCGGGTCGCGATCCGCGCCGCCGTCGCCTTCGTCAGCCGCACGAGATCGTCCGGCGCCAGCTCGATGTCGAGGCCCCGTCGCCCCGCGCTCACGTAGACGGTCTCGTGGTCCAGGACGCTGGCGTCGACCACGGTCGGCAGCCGCCGGCGTTGACCGAGCGGGCTGATCCCGCCCACGACGTAGCCGGTGACGCGCTGAGCCGCGGCTGGGTCGGCCATCTCGGCGCGCTTGCCGCCGGCAGCCATGGCCACCGCCTTGAGGTCGAGGCGGGCGCGCACGGGGACGATCGCGACGACCATGGCGCCGTCCACAGAGGTGACGAGGGTCTTGAACACGCGAGCGGCGTCCACACCCAGGGCGCGGGCCGCCTCCTCGCCGTACCCGAGACCACCGCGCACGGCCGCCGCGTCGTGCTCGTAGCCGTGGACCCGGTACGGCACGTCGGCAGAGTCGAGCGCGGCGGTCGCGGGAGTCTTTCCTGCCTTGGTCTTCGCCATCGTCAGTTCCTCACCACCGGCCGCAGCCGCCCTCAGTTCTCGGCGTTCAGTTTTCGGCGCTCGCCGGGGGCAGGCCGGACGAGGGCAAGGCGCGCAGCTCCCGGAACAGGACGCGCTCGCGGGCGAGCAGTGACAGCTCGGCCGCGAGCCGACGGGCGGCGTCGGGCTGCTCGAGCAGCTGCTGCCGGTCGGCGATCTCCAGGGCCATGCCTGCGGCGACGAGGTACGAGAGCATGCGCGGCGAGTCCGGCCGGGAGATCTCCGAGCTGCCGCGCTCCTGCCTGTAGGCGGCGAACTGCGCGGCCACCTTCGCCGCCAGCATCTCGACGTCCGCGTCGTCTCCGTCCGGCTCGCCGAGCGGCGAGACGAGGCCCGTCAGGTACGGGGTACCCGCCGTGTCATCCATGCCGTGCAGTCGGAAGCGGACTCCGCCGGTCGCGACGACCTGCAGGGTGCCGTCGTCCAGAGGCGTGACGTCGCGGACGACGGCGGTGCAGCCGACGTCGTACAGCGCCTTGAGGTTCTCGGGCCCCACCTCGTGCCCGGACCGGATCGACACCACCCCGAAGACGCGCCGGTCCTCCGGCAGGCTCAGCAGGTCGTCGACGAGTCGCCGGTAGCGGGGCTCGAACACGCGCAGCGGCAGCACGAGGCCAGGCACGAGCACGGTGCCGAGCGGGAAGAGGGGGAGGCGCTGCACCTGAGCGAGGGTAGCTAGTCCCGCGCTCGGGTCCTGGCACGCGAGCCCTGTCCGTTCCCCGCTGGCGTCGGCCTCCCGCGGAGCGGGGGTGTCGCTGTTCACCGTCCCAGTCCGCCGACGAGCCGGCTCGCCCAACCGAGGACGACGGCGCGGACTTTCCGCCTGTAGGTGCGGCCGGTGGGGCTGGTCCAGATGAAGCTGCCCGGGGTGGTCTGGTCGAGCTGCCAGCCGCGGTGAGTCTTGGCGTTGTGCATCCGCTCGCACAGGCTTCCCAGGTTGCCGTCGCTCGTGGTGCCTACCCGCCCCTGCTCGTCGG
>JBKHWX010000043.1:0-9762 GCA_046566325.1 Actinomycetes bacterium
CCCTTCTGGTTGCACATGGCGATCACACGTGCGGGACCGGTGCCGGTCAGCGGGGGCGGGACGGGGAAGTCGGGCATCGTCCGACCCGTGGGGCCGAGCATGTCGCTGGTCGGCACACCGGGAATCTGGATGCTCACAGGCCTTCTGCTCTCCCGTTCTGGTCGCCGCTGCGGCCCACGCGGGACTCCCCCGCCGGCACGCGGTCGGTTACCACGCTGGGCAGCGACCCTAGTAGGCGCCGAACGAGGGGTTCAAGGCGACCCGGGCAAGGCTGGCGCAGTCGCCCATCACGACTCCCTCGCCCGCGGATGCGCCGCCGCGTACACCTCCCGCAGGGCGTCGGCGGTGACCAGCGTGTAGACCTGCGTGGTCGTGACGGACGCATGGCCGAGCAGCTCCTGCACCACCCGGACGTCGGCCCCGCCCTCGAGCAGGTGCGTCGCGAACGAGTGCCGCAGCGTGTGCGGCGAGACCGCCGCTTCGAGGCCGGCACGCGCCGCCGCCGCCCTCAGCACCGCCCAGGCGCTCTGCCGCGACAGCCGGCCGCCGCGTGCGTTCAGGAACACGGCGGGTGTTCCGGTGCCCGCCGCGGCCAGGGCCGGCCTGCCCCTGACGAGGTACGCCTCCAGCGCACGGACCGCGTAGGACCCCAGGGGCACGAGCCGCTCCTTGCTGCCCTTCCCGAGGAGCCGGATGGTCGCGACGCCTGCCGCGGCCTCCTCCTCCCCCGCCGGTCCTGGCGCCTGCGGACCTCTCGTCCTCCTCGCGGCGGAGCGCTCCGGCCGAAGGTCGAGGACGTCGTCCATGTCGAGCCCGACCGCCTCGCTGATCCGCGCGCCCGAGCCGTACAGCACCTCCAGCAGGGCGCGGTCCCGCCGGGACGCCGGCGTGTCGCCGAGCGAGGCGGCGTCGAGCAGGCGCGTGACGGCGTGCACGCTGATCGCCTTGGGCAGGCGCTTCGGAGCGCTGGGCGGCCGGACGTGCCGGGCCGGGTCCTGCGACGTCCTGCCCTCCAGCGCGAGGAAGCGGTGCATCCCCCGGACGGCGACCACGGTCCGCGCGGCCGACGTCACGGTCAGCGGCGGGCGCCCGTCCTCGCCGGTCCTGATCGCGGCCAGGAAGGACGTGACGTCGTCCTCGCCCACCGAGCTCTCGTCCGTCACGCCCTTGCCGAGCAGGAACTCGGTGTACCGGCCGAGGTCGCGCCGGTACGCCTGCAGCGTGTTCGGCGCGAGGCCGCGTTCGACGGCGAGGTGCTGCAGGTAGCCGTCGACGGCCCTCTCGATGCCGGAGACGGCGACGGAGGGACTGTTGGGGGCGACCCGTGTCAGGACAGCACCTCCGCGACGGGCAGCAGCGGCAGACCGTGCGCCGCCGCCACCGGGGCGTTCGTCACCCGGCCGTCGTAGGTGTTCAGCCCGAGAGCCAGTGCCGCGTCCCGCTGCAGCGCGGACCTCCAGCCGCGGTCCGCGAGCTCGACGACGTACGGCAGCGTGACGTTCGTCAGCGCGTAGGTCGAGGTGTGGGGGACGGCGCCCGGCATGTTCGTCACGCAGTAGAAGACTGACCCGTTCAGCTCGTACGTCGGGTCGGCGTGCGTCGTCGGCCGCGAGCCCTCGAAGCAGCCTCCCTGGTCGATCGCGATGTCGACGAGCACGCTTCCCGCGCGCATCCTGCTGACCAGGTCGTTGCTGACGAGCTGCGGGGTGCGGGCACCCGGTACGAGGACGGCGCCGATCACCAGGTCGGCGTCCAGGACCGCCCGCTCCACCTCGTAGGTGTTCGAGGCGATGGTCTGGCAGTGCCCCTGGTAGATCGCGTCGACCTGCCGAAGCCGTGCGACGTTCACGTCGAGGAGGAGTACCTCCGCCTGTATTCCGAGCGCGATCGCGGCGGCGTTCACGCCGGCGACCCCCGCCCCGATCACGACCACCTTCGCGGCGTACACCCCCGGGACCCCGCCCATCAGGATTCCGCGCCCGCCCTGCGCGGACATCAGCGTGTGCGCCCCGACCTGGGGGGCGAGGCGCCCGGCGACCTCGCTCATCGGCGCGAGCAGCGGGAGGCTCCCGTCCGGCAGCTCGACCGTCTCGTACGCGATCGCCGTCACCCGGCGCTCGCAGAGCTCCTCCTTCAGCGGCAGGTCCGCGGCGAGGTGCAGGTACGTGAAGAGGGTCAGGTCCGGTCGCAGGAGGCCGTACTCCGACGGAACCGGCTCCTTCACCTTGAGCACGAGGTCGGCGGCCCACACGTCCTCCGCACGGGGCAGGACCCTCGCGCCCGCGGCCCGGTAGTCGTCGTCCGGGATGGAGGAGCCTTCACCCGCGCCGCTCTGGACGACGACCTCGTGGTCACGCCTCGCCAGCTCGTGGACGCCGGCCGGCGTGATCGCCACGCGGTACTCGTTGTTCTTCACCTCACGAGGGATGCCGACCAACACGTCCCGTCACGCTCCCTGCCGCCTCTCCGAGCCGCCGTCCCGGCTCGGCCACTCTAGTGTCGGCCGAGGCGGCTCGGTCTCATCACCATGATCATCCCTCGTATGACGGTGATCATCGGGCCTGTGACGGTGACCATCGGTCCGAGTCGGAGCCGAACACGCCCAACGCGATGTGAGGAGCGGCGATGCGCCTTCCCCTGTACGCCGAGTCCCCGGGGCGGCGTACCACGCAGGTGCTCGGCGACGTGCTGCTCGTCGTCTGGGTCTACGCGTGGGTCAAGGTGGGGATGGCCGTGCAGGCGGCCACGCTCCGGCTGGCGGACCCGGGACGGCGCCTGGAGGCCGGGGCGGGGGACGTCGCCACCTCGCTCCGGGACGCCGGCCGGGGAGCCGACCGCATTCCCGTCGTCGGCGACCGGGTGCGCGACGCGCTCGACTCCGCCGCGGGTGCGGGAGACGCCATCGCGGAGGCCGGTCACCGCCAGGTCGAGGTGGTGCAGAACCTCGCCACCCTGCTCGCGGTCGTCATCGCGGCGGTCCCCATCCTGCTGGTGCTCGTTCTCTGGGTCCCCGGTCGGGTGCGGTTCGTGCGACGCGCCGTCGCCGCCCGGCGCTTCCTCGACTCCGACGCCGACCTCACGCTCTTCGCCCTGCGCGCGATGGCCCACCAGCCCCTCCCCCGGCTCGCGCGGATCACGCACGACCCCGTCGGTGCGTGGCGCGCGGGCGACAGGGACGTCGTCCTCGCCCTCGCCGACCTGGAGCTGCGCGACGCCGGCCTGCGGGCCCCGACGTCGCGGCCGGACCGGGCCGGGTGGGCGTGACGCCGCCACGGCGGCCTGCCCGGGCGGCATCACGGCGTCCGGAGGCCCGCAGCTACGAGGTCTCGACGGGAACGGCCGAGCTGGTCCCGGACCGGAGCGACCCGGACCTCTGGACGCTGTGGCTCAACGGCGTGCCCAGCTCCGCGGTACACCTCACCGACCCGACCGCCCTCGACTTCGAGTACATGCGGTGGATGGCCGACGTCATCGACGCGGCGAAGGAGCCGGGGAGGCCGCTCGACGTCGTCCACCTCGGGGGCGCGGCGTGCGCCCTCCCCCGGTACGTGGAGGCCACACGGCCGGGCTCCCGACAGGTCGTCGTCGAGGTCGACGAGCAGCTCGCCCGCCTCGTCCGCGAGCTCTTCGACCTCCCGCGCTCGCCGAGCCTTCGGATCCAGACCGGCGACGCCCGCGAGAGGCTGCGGCAACGGCGCGACGACACCGCGGACCTCGTCGTCCGCGACGTGTTCGGCGGCGACGTCACGCCGGCGCACCTCACCACCGTCGAGTACGTCGCCGACGTCGCGCGGGTCCTGCGGCCGGACGGCGTCTACCTGGCGAACGTGGCGGACCGGCCTCCGCTCGGGCTACTGCGCTCGGAGGTCGCGACGCTCCGGGCCGTCTTCCCGGCGACTGCGATGCTGACGGAGACCGCGCTGCTACGGGGTCGGCGGTACGCGAACGCGGTCCTCGTGGGGGCGAACGAGCCGCTGCCCGTCGCGGACCTCGCACGACGACTCGCGTCGGCGGCCGTCCCGACCAGGCTCGTGACCGGCGCGCAGCTCGTCGCACTGCAGGGAAGCACTGCGCCCTTGGTCGACCCGGCCTGAGGCAGACCCTGAGGCAGACAGAGCAAAGCCCCGCCGAGCACTGCTCCGGCGGGGCTACAACAGCTGGTTGGTCAGTTACTGACCGTCGTGGTCAGCTGAGTACAGCGCGGACCACCGGACGCGACGCGGGTTCGCGAGCGTGGCCAGCGCCGGTGCTGCGTCGTCGTGCTGGTCGGCGGTCTCCGGGCTCGGTGCCTGGACGTTCACCAATCCTCCCCTCCTGGTCGTGGACGTCGGCCTGAACAATTCTAGAAGACGCTTTCGGCGACCCCTGTTCGACGACGCTCTGTCACCGCTGTGACGCTGGCCACTTCTGCTGTCGGTGGCGCCTCGTACCGTTCCCGTCATGGAGACGACGACGCAGACAGCCGTGCACCCGACCCCGCCGGACCTTCGACGCCGAGCGGACACCGTCCTCGCCATGCTCGTCGGCACATCCGACGCGACCTTCCGGGAGGGCCAGTGGGAGGCGGTCGAGGCTCTCGTCGCGAACCACGCGCGGGCCCTCGTGGTGCAGCGGACGGGATGGGGCAAGTCCGCCGTCTACTTCGTGGCCACGGCGCTGCTGCGGGAACGAGGCTCGGGGCCCACGGTGCTGGTGTCACCGCTGCTCGCGCTCATGCGCGACCAGGTCGAGGCCGCTCGCCGGGCCGGTGTCCGCGCAAGCGAGCTGAGCTCGGCGAACACGACGGAGTGGGACGACGTCACGTCGGCCGTCCTGCGCGACGAGGTCGACGTCCTCCTCGTCTCCCCCGAACGGCTGACGAACGAGCGGTTCGCGGCGGAGCTGCTGCCGACCCTCGTGAGCCGGTGCGGCCTGCTCGTGGTCGACGAGGCGCACTGCATCTCCGACTGGGGCCATGACTTCCGGCCCGACTACCGCCGGATCCGGCACCTGCTCGCCGCACTTCCGGACTCCACCCCGGTGCTCGCGACGACCGCGACGGCCAACTCCAGGGTGGTGCACGACGTCGAGGAGCAGCTCGGTGCCGGCGGCGTGCCGGTGCTGACCGTCCGCGGTCCCCTCGCCCGAGAGTCGCTGCGTCTCGGTGCGCTCCGGCTCCCGGAGGCCGGCGACCGTCTGGCGTGGCTGGCCGCGCACCTGCCCTCGCTGCCGGGCAGCGGGATCGTCTACACGCTCACCGTGGCCGCGGCTGAGGACACGGCCGCCCTCCTGCGCGAGGCGGGTCACGACGTCCTGGCGTACACGGGCCGCACGGACGACGCCGAGCGGCGGGTCGCGGAGGACGCGCTGCGGACGAACAAGGTCAAGGCTCTCGTCGCAACATCAGCCCTCGGCATGGGGTTCGACAAGCCCGACCTCGGCTTCGTCGTGCACCTGGGCGCACCGTCCTCCCCGGTCGCCTACTACCAGCAGGTGGGCCGCGCCGGTCGCGCCGTGTCCCGGGCCGACGTCCTGCTGCTGCCCGGCAGCGAGGACGTGCAGGTCTGGCGGTACTTCGCGACCGCGTCGATGCCACGCGAGGACGACGCCGACGCGGTGCTCCACGCCCTCTCGGCGGCGTCGCGACCGCTCTCGACCGCCGCGCTGGAGACCGTGGCCGACGTGCGCCGCACCCGACTCGAGCTGCTGCTGAAGGTGCTGGCGGTCGACGGGGCGGTGCAGCGCGTCGCCGGCGGCTGGCGCGCGACCGGGCGCGGCTGGACCTACGACGCCGAGCGGTACCGCCGGGTCGAGCAGGCGCGGCAGGCCGAGCAGCGGGCCATGCTCGAGTACGAGCGCGGTGAGACCTGCCGGATGGCGTTCCTGCAGACGGTGCTGGACGACGACACCGCCGCTCCGTGCGGACGCTGCGACGTCTGCGCCGGCCCCTGGTACCCGGCCGACATCCCCGACGACGCGCGCGCCGGCGCGGTGCGACAGCTCGCACGAGCGGGTGTCGAGATCGCGCCCCGCGTGCAGTGGCCGTCCGGCATGGACCGGCTCGGCGTCGCGGTGAAGGGCCGGATCGCCGGCGACGAGCAGCTCGAGCCCGGCCGGGCGGTGGCGCGCCTCACGGACCTGGGCTGGGGTCAGCGGCTGCGTGCGCTGCTCGCCCCCGACGTGCCGGACCAGGCCGTGCCGGACGACGTGCTGCGGGCCGTCGTCCAGGTGCTCGCCGGATGGGGCTGGCAGCAGCGTCCCGTCGCGGTCGCCGCGGTGCCGTCACGACGCAGGCCGCTGCTCGTGTCGTCACTCGCCGGGCAGATCGCCGGGCTCGGCCGGCTGGCCGACCTCGGCTCCCTCGACCTGCTCGACGGAGGCCCGACGGGCGGCGCCGGAGGCAACAGCCCGTTCCGGCTCGCCGGTGTCTGGGGGCGGCTGGTCGTCGGCGAGCCGATGCGGCGGGCGGTCCAGGGCCTTGCGGGAGGACCGGTCCTGCTCGTCGACGACCTCGCGGACTCGAGGTGGACGCTGACGGTCGCCGGACGCGAGCTGCGCCGAGCGGGGTCCGGCCCGGTCCTGCCTCTCGCCCTCGCCCTGGCGGCCTGACCAAGGCTGCCGCCGTGGATACCGGCTCGCGGGGCCCTCCCGTCTCGGGGGGCCTGCGTCGAGCAGCGTCAAGACTCGCTCGACCGTGCCCAGAGGTTCACGCCCGCCTCCACCGCGTGCTCGTCGAGAAGCCGCAGCTCGTCGTCCGAGAACTCCCGGTTGGAGAGGCTCGCCAGGCTGTTCTCCAGCTGCGTGACGCTGCTCGCCCCGATCACCACGGACGTGACCCTCGGGTCGCGCAGCGCCCAGGCCAGCGCCATCTGGGCGAGGGACTGTCCCCGCTCGGCAGCCATCTCGTTGAGGCGTCTGACGTGCTGCATCGTCTCGGGTCGAAGGAAGTCCGGGGACAGGGACTTCTCCTGCGCCGCGCGCGAGCCCGCGGGGATCCCCCCGAGGTACTTGTCCGTCAGCATGCCCTGGGCCAGGGGCGAGAACCCGATGCAGCCGACGCCGGCCTCGCCGAGCACGTCCAGCAGCTCGACCTCGATCCAGCGGTTCAGCATCGAGTAGGACGGCTGGTGGATCAGCAGCGGCGTCCCGAGGTCCTGCAGGATCCGGACCGCCTCGCGGGTCCGCTCCGGGCCGTAGGAGGAGATCCCGGCGTAGAGCGCCTTCCCGGCGCGGACGGCCGAGTCCAGAGCCCCCATCGTCTCCTCGAGCGGGGTGCCCGGGTCGAACCTGTGCGAGTAGAAGATGTCGACGTACTCCAGGCCCATGCGGCCCAACGACTGGTCCAGGCTGGCGAGCAGGTACTTGCGCGAGCCCCCGCCCTGCCCGTACGGGCCGGGCCACATGTCGTAGCCGGCCTTCGTCGAGACGATCAGCTCGTCCCGGTACGGCCGGAAGTCCTCGCGGAGGATCCGGCCGAAGTTCAGCTCCGCGCTGCCGGGCGGTGGCCCGTAGTTGTTCGCGAGGTCGAAGTGCGTGACCCCGAGGTCGAAGGCTCGACGCAGGACGGCGCGCTGGACGTCCAGCGGACGGTCGTCGCCGAAGTTGTGCCACAGGCCGAGCGAGATCGCGGGCAGGTCGAGGCCGCTACGCCCGCAGCGGCGGTAGAGCATCGTGTCGTACCGGGACGCGCTGGGGAGGTAGGTCATCGGCCCATTCTGCTCACGCGCGGAACCTTCCCCCGGTGTCAGACCCTCGTAGGGCCTACAGCGCACGAGAGCCTGACAACGCGTGGGGCGCCGCGTCCTGTCAGACGCTCGTAGGCCCACAGCGCACGAGGGTCTGCCAGGTTGTCCGCAGGTGTGGGCGTCCCTCAGCGCGACACCCGCGTCAGCGTTCCCGCCGAGCGAGCGAGGCGCACGGCGAGGTGGAGGCCCGCCATCCGGTGGGTCCCCCGCGGGTCCCCGCCGATCAGCTCGAAGATCCGTTGCAGCCGGTGGTGCAGGGACTGACGCTGCAGGTGGAGCCGCCGCGCCGTCTCGGTGGTGCTGCACCCCGTGGACAGCCACTCGTCGAGGGTCTCGACGAGACGTAGACCGCGCGCTGCGTCGTACCGCACCAGCTCACCCAGCAGCTCCTCGACGAAGTGCTGGGCGGCCGGCCCGTTCAGGTACCTCGCGGCCAGCCGCTCGACCACCAGCTCCTCCGCGTCGAGGACCGCGCCCCTGCCCGCGGCTGCCGGGGCGAGGTCCAGGCTGAGCTGCGCCTCGTCGAGCGAGCGCAGGGCGTCCCCGATCCCCGCGGCGACCGGGCCGACGCTGACCGCGAGGGCGTTCTCCTCGAGCCCGTCCGAGAGGTCGCGCAGCAGCTGGTCCCTCGCCTCCCGCTCACCCGGGCTGGTCAGGCCGACCAGCGCGACAAGCTCCTCGGGCACCACGTGGGCGACGACGGGACGACGCCGGCGGCGCAGCAGCTGCTCGACCAGGCCCGGCCGACGTGCCGCCCCGAGCACCCTGCCCCGTACTCCTACGAGGGGTTGGTCGGCGGCGAGTCCTGCCGTCGTGCAGAGCTGCTCCTGGCGCCAGGCGGGGTCGCCTGCGAGCACCGACCGGAGGAGCTCGGCTCCCGCGACCTCCTGAGGGCTCGGCGGCCGGTGTCGCAGCAAGGCGAGGGCGACCGCGTCCACCGTGCGCTCCCCTGCCACCCGCGCGAGCTCCACGTCGCCGTCCGGGCCGGGGTCGAGCCGCATGGTGGCGACCACGACGCCTCGGACCGGGACGTCGACGTAGACGGCGCCGACGGTCGGCGGGGGCTGGGACCCGCTCGAGCGGGAGCCGTCGGACTCCGCCCCGGCGAGCAGCGCGCCGGCGCGGTCGACCAGCGTGACGCGGGCGCCGACCTCACGGGCCAGCACCGAGATGAGCTCGTCCAGCCCGACGCCGTGGGTGAGCTCGGCGGAGAGGGCGTGCGAGAGGGCGTCCGCGCGTTGAAGGCGGACCACGGAGTCGTTGACCAGGACGCTGTTGATCGCCTCCGCAACCTCGACGAACGGTACGACCTTCCGCAGCTCCACCAGGGGCAGGCCCACCTCGTCCGCGGCCTGGACGAGGTCGCGTGGCGAGGTCGGCAGCTGTCCACCCACCTCGACGGCGAGGGCCGCCACCTTTCGGCTCGCAAGCTCGGCCGCGTACCGGCGGCGCTGCTCCGGCGTCGCCGAGGCCAGGGTGACGCCGCCGCACAGCAGCAGCTCTCCACCCCGCAGCAGCGGTGCGATGTCGAGCACCTCGCTCGAGTGCACCCATCGGACCGTCGCGCTGGCGGCGGGCACGAGCCCGGCCCGCAGAACCGGGTCGGCCGCCCGGAGCGAGGGATGGTCCAGGACCTGGCTCAGCGGCATCGGCATGACGATGTGTCCAATCAGGGACGCCTCTCCTCACACGAAACGTACCTTGCCCACAGGGGTGTGCGACCCGGAACATTGAGGTCGGCTCCCCCCGCCCCCCTTCGGAGGTACCCCATGCAACAGAGCCCTGCGGCGCAGGACGCGCCCACTCTCGAGTCCCTTGAACAGGACCTTCAGCCCATTCCGGAGTCTGCTCGCACGCACAGCGTGTCCGGGCAGTTCTGGATCTGGGCAGGGGCGAACATCGCTCCCATCAACTGGGTGCTCGGCGCCCTCGGCATCAACCTCGGCCTCGGCTTCCGCGACACCATCACGGTCCTCGTCGCAGGCAACCTCATCGGCATGGCCCTGTTCGGCTTCTTCGTGCTGCTCGGCCAGAAGAC
>JBKHWX010000044.1:0-13091 GCA_046566325.1 Actinomycetes bacterium
CGCTGTTGGGAGGCCGGTCGGTCTGCACGTTTGATCCGCCCGGTTGCGCCGATGCCGCACCGCTGCGCGGGAGGTGGCTGCCTCAGGGCAGCAGAATGGGCCTGCTCAACCCCGTTTCCGGGGGGGGGCGGGGCAAGCTCCCTGCTCGGTTCAGGGCAACGGTCAGCCCACTTGCGGGACCAAGGGTCGGCACCGTGATCGCGCACGCCAAGCTCGTGCACCCGGGACTGAAGACGTCGAAAGGTGGAGAAATGTCAGAGGATTCCGGCCTACTGGTGCTGTCGGCGGACGAGATCGAGTCGGTCTTCGACGTGGACATGGCCATCGAGTCGCAGCGTGTGGCGTTCCGCGAGCTTGGGCTCGGCCACGCGAAGCTGCCGGCGAGGCTGCTGATCGACGGTCCGGAGGAGTCGGTCTCGTTCTGCTACGCGGCTCGCGTGTCGGACGAGACCGGCAGCGTCTGCAAGTTCGGCAGCGTGGTCCCGCGCAACGCGGATCGGGGCCTCCCCCTGATCGCCGCCCTGATCGCCGCCCTCGACCCGGTCACCGGCGCGCCGGCGGCGATCCTCGACGGGACGTCGGTCACGACGATCCGGACCGCCGCCGCGAGCGCCGTCGCCGCCGAGCACCTCGCGAACGACGGCGCCGCACGCCTCGCCGTCCTCGGGTCCGGGGTGCAGGCCGAGGCCCACGTCCACGCCCTGGCGAAGGTGCTGCCCCTCGACGCCGTCCGGATCTGGAGCCGTGACGCCGGCCGACGGGAGTCCCTCGCGCAGCGGCTGTCCGAGGCCTCCGACGCCGACATCCAGGCCGCCTCCTCCGCCGAGCAGGCCGTCACCGGCGCGGACGTCGTCGTCGGCTGCACGACCAGCGCCCAGCCCGTCTTCGAGCTCGCGTGGGTACAGCCGGGTGCGACGGTGATCAGCGTCGGCTCGTTCGCCGCCGGCCTGTGCGAGGTCCCCTTCGACCTGGTCCGCACGGCGGACGCGGTCGTGGTCGACGACGTCAGCACGGCCCTCGAGCACGCCGGCCCCGTGGTTCGTGCGGTCGAGCAGAACGAGATCGGGCAGTCGGACCTGGTCCCGTTGGGCGAGGTGGTCGCAGGGGTTCGACAGGCGCGCCGCCGTCCCGAGGACCTGGTGTTCTACAACAGCGTGGGCATCGGCGTGCAGGACGCGGCGGCGACGTGGGCAGTGGTCAAGGCTGCCCGGGAGCGCGGCCTCGGCAGGACCGTGAACCTCTGACGCGCAAGAGCCAGCGGCGCTTGGGGTAGCCGCACCAGGAGTGGCGGTGGCTGCACTTTGCGTCGTCCCTCTCCGTGAGGCACCCTCAGCCCGGACGTGTCACGCCCCAGCACGTCGAACCCGTAGTACGCGTCTCAGCCCTCACAGCGCACCGCCCGACGGCGGGCGGCGCCGGCGCCCGGGAGGTCCAGTGTCGAGGCCGTGGCTGGTCGACGAGCCGATCCAGGTCGGGCCGCACCTGCTGCCCTGCCGGGTCTACCTGCCTGCCCACCAACCCGGGCTGGCCGAGAACGGCCATCCCGGAGACCGCTACATCGCCTACCACCGTGCGCGAGCGCGTTCCGGAGTCGCGATGCAGGTGACGGGCGCCACCCCGATCTGCCCGTCGAGCGAGTGGAACGACATCTGCCTCTGGAACGTGGACGAGTCGATCGTCCCCGGCTACCAGCGGCTGGCGGCCGCCGTCCACGAGGAGGGCGGACGGATCCTCGCCCAGCTCGCGCACCCCGGCCCCACCGAGACCGAGGGCCCCGACGTCCTCGGCGCCTCCTGGGACTTCTCCGAGGTGAGCCGACAGGTCGTCGTCCCGGCCAGCGACGCCCAGCTCGACGCGATCGTCGCCCTGTACGCCGCCGCCGCGGACCGGTGTCGCCGCGGTGACCTGGACGGCGTCGAGATCAGCATGGCGCACGGCCTGCTGCTCGCGGCGTTCCTGTCTCCGCTCACGAACCAGCGGGACGACGAGTACGGCGGCTCGTTCGACCGTCGCCTCACGCTCGCCGAAAGAGTCCTCGACGCCGTCCGGGAGTCCCTCTCGCCCGGGATGATCCTCGGCATCCGGCTCGGCGCCGACGACCTCGTCCCCGGCGGGCTGCAACCGGAGGACGCCGCCCAGGTCGCCCGGGCCCTCGAGAGCCGGGTCGACTACATCAGCGTCATGGTCGGCAACAACAACCGTCTCGAGGCACGGGTGCGGCACTGGCCGCCCACGCCCGCCGCGCCGGGCCTGTTCCGCGGCGTCGCCCGGACGGTGAAGGAAGCGGTCTCGGTCCCGGTCTGCGCCGTGGGCCGGATCCTCACCCTGGACCTTGCCGACGACATCCTCGCGAGCGGCGACGCGGACATGGTCGGCATGGTCCGCGCGCAGATCGCCGACGCCGAGCTGCTGCCCAAGAGCCGCAGCGGCCGCGTCGAGGACGTGCGGCCGTGCGTCGGCGTGAACGTGTGCGTGAACGGTCTTCTCGACGGCCGCCCGCTGACCTGTCTCGTGAACCCTGACGTCGGGGAGGGCGAGCCACGACGGGGCCGCGACATGGCCGGCTCCTCCGCGGTCGTGGTCGGCGGCGGCCCCGGTGGGCTCGAGGCCGCGCGGCGGCTCGCCCGCGCAGGCTGCGCCGTCACGCTCTTCGAGGCCGGTCCGCGTCTCGGCGGCCAGCTGTCGCAGTGGGCGATGGCGCCCAGCCGTAGAGAGGTACAGAGGTTCGTCGACTGGCAGACCCGGCAGCTCGCCGCGCTGGGCGTGCGCGTCCTCACCGGGACACGTGCCGACGTCCCGGCGGTCGCCTCGCTCCGCCCCGACGTGGTGGTCCTCGCGACCGGGTCGACACCGGCTCCCCTGTCCGGGGCGGACCTCGATGGCACCGTCGCCGTCGTCGACCCGCTCCAGGCCCTGGAGCAGGGAGCGCCGAGCGACAGCGTGCTCGTCTTCGACGGCGTCGGCGAGCTCGACGGGATGCTCCTCGCCGAGCGGGTCGCGACCTCCGGCGCCAGGAGCGTCACCCTCGCGACGTCCCGGCTGCACGTCGGCGAGGGGGACGGCATCAACACGCTGTTCCCGATGATCCGCCGTCTCGCCGAGCTGGGCGTCACCGTCGTCGAGCGGGTCCGCCTCACGTCCGCCACCCAGGGGGAGGTGGTGCTCGAGGGGATCTTCGGCGAGCGGGAGCACCGCGTGGCCGCCACCTCCGTCGTCCCCTGGCGTGGCGGCGTCCCCGTCACCGATCTGCTCGAGCCCCTGCGGGCCGAGGGGCTGGACCCTATGGTGATCGGCGACGCCTTGCGGCCCAGGCGAGCGGTGGACGCTGTGCAGGAGGCGAAGCGAGCCGTCGACGCCGTCGTCCTGGTGCCGGCGGCCGCGGCACTGTGATCCCGCGACAGCGACCGAGTGCAGGAGCAGGCGAGATGCGGAACCTGAACGGCGAGGACCGGCTCGCGATCCGCCTCGACTCCGTGGTCAAGCGGTTCGGCGACCACACTGTCATCGACAACGTGTCGCTGTCCGTTCGGGAGGGTGAGGTCGCCGCCATCATCGGCCCGAGCGGCGCCGGCAAGAGCACGCTCCTGCGCTGCATCAACCTGCTCGAGCGGCCCGACAGCGGCCGGATCACCGTCGAGAACCACCAGGTGGACGCGGGCGCTCCCATCAGCGCCAAGGACCTGGCCAGCCTCCGGCGCACCACAGGGATGGTGTTCCAGTCCTTCAACCTCTTCCCCCACCTCAGCGTGCTGCGCAACATCTCGCTCGCCCAGGAGCGCGTGCTGGGCCGGGGCCGCAAGGAGGCCGACGCGCGGTCTCGGCAGCTGCTGGAGCGAGTAGGCCTGGCGGAGAAGGCGGACCAGTACCCGAGCCGGTGCTCCGGCGGCCAGCAGCAGCGCATCGCGATCGCGAGGGCGCTCGCGCTCGACCCCAAGGTCATGCTGTTCGACGAGCCCACCTCGGCCCTCGACCCCGAGCTGGGACTCGAGGTGCTCGCCGTGATGCGCGAGCTCGCCGACGAGGGGATGACCATGGTGGTGGTCACCCACGAGATGCAGTTCGCCAAGGACGTGTCCGACCACCTCGTCGTCATGGCGGACGGCGCGATCCTCGAGGAGGGGCTGCCGTCCGAGATCTTCCGCGAGCCGAGGCAGGAGCGCACCCGCCGCTTCCTGCGCGCGGTGCTGGAGCGCTGAGCCGTGCAGTTCCTGCTCGCCGTCATCACCGGCGTGCCGATGACGCTCCTCCTGACGATCGCCGGTTTCGCGATCGGCGCCGTCGGTGGAGTGCCGCTGGCGCTCGCCCGCAGGTCGAAGCTCTGGCTGCCGCGCGCGGTCGCGAGGTCGATCATCGAGCTGCTGCGCGGGATCCCCCCGATCGTCTGGATCTTCGCCATCTACTTCGGGATCGGAAACGGCTTCCTGCAGGTGGCGCCGATCCCCGCGGCCGTCGCCGCGTTCGGCGTCATCTCCTGCGCCTACATGGCGGAGATCTACCGCGGCGGCCTCTCCGGCGTCCCCTCAGGGCAGTGGGAGGCGGGCGAGGCGCTGGGCCTCGACCACCGCTCCCTGCTCTCACGGGTGATCGGGCCCCAGGTCATGCGGCTGTCGATCCCGGCCGCCGCGACCTACGCGATCGGTCTGCTCAAGGACACGTCGATCGCCTACACCATCGGTGTGCAGGAGATCCTGTTCAACGCCGACATGCAGGCGAAGCAGTCGGCCAACGCGATCGGCCCCTACCTGTGGGCGGCGCTCGTGTACGTGGTGATCACCATCCCGTGCGCGTGGGCGGCGCGGTCCTTGGACGCCAAGCTCCGGCGGAAGGTCGCCCGATGAGCTTCCTCTCGGACTGGGCGGCCCACTACCAGACCCTCCTCGGAGGGCTGTGGGTCAGCATCCGCGTGACCGCACTGGCCCTGGCGCTCGGGCTGCCCGTGGGTCTGCTGCTCGCCCTCGGCGCCAGTGCGCGGAGCAGCCTCGTGCGGTACGCCACGATCGCGGTGGTGGAGGTCGGTCGCGGGACGCCGGCCCTCGTCGTCCTGCAGATCGTGTACTTCGGGCTGCCCTCGCTGAAGGTGACGTTCTCCTCGTTCATCGCTGCCGCGCTCGCTCTCGCGCTCACGACGGCCGCCTACACCAGCGAGATCATCCGGGGGGGCCTGCAGGCGGTTCCCCAGGGCGAGGTCGAGGCCGCGGACGCGCTGGGGATGGCGAGGCACGACACGCTGAGGTTCATCGTCATCCCGCAGGGCGTCCGTGTCGCCACGCCGGCCCTGATGGGGTTCGGGATCCTCATCCTGCAGGCCAGCTCGCTGGCCTACACGATCGCGCTGCCGGAGCTGATGAGCCAGGCCTACACGGTCGGCTCCAACACCTTCCGGTACCTCAGCATCTTCGCTCTCGCCGGCCTGATGTACGCGGCGATCACCATCCCGGCGAGCTGGCTCACGGGGCTGGCGGAGAAGCGCATGGCCCGGCACCTGGCATGAGCCGCCGGCCCACGCACACCGGGGCGGGGCCCACCGAACCAGGGCCGAGACGTCGGCCTACGAGACCACCACGCCTACGAGACAACCACGAGGAGAAACGATGAAGAGGCAGAAGATGATGGCGGCCGCAGTGACGGTCGCGGCCGCCACGTCCCTGGCCGCGTGCGGCTCCGGGTCGGGCTCCGGGTCCTCCGCGCAGGGCAGCTGCAAGCCCGCCCACCAGTTCCAGACGATGCAGTCGGGCAAGCTGACGGTGGCGGGGTACGACCTGCCCCCGTTCTCGAAGCTGGAGAACAACAAGATCAGCGGCGTGGACGGCGACATCATCAACGCGTTCGCCCAGAAGGAGTGCCTCGACGTCGTGCCGAAGTGGATGGCGACGGCCGCCGTGATCCCCACCGTCCAGAGCGGCCGCGCGGACGTCGGCGTGGGCGACTGGTACCGGACGACGGCCCGGACCCAGGTCGTGAACCTCACCGACCCGATGTACACCGACCAGATGGCATTCATCTCCAAGGACGGCATCAAGCAGGTCTCGCAGCTGAAGGGCCGCAACGTCGGCACCGTCGACGGCTACCTCTGGGTCGAGGACCTCAAGAACTACCTGGGCGGCTCGCTGAAGGTCTACTCGACCACCCTGAACATGAACCAGGACCTCAAAGCCGGGCGGATCGACGTCGGCGTCGACAGCTACGGCTCGGGCAAGTACAACAACCCCGACATGAAGGTCGAGGTGACCGAGCCCGACCCCGCCGTCGCCGCGTCGCAGGAGCCGGCACAGGCGGCCCTCCCCGTCGGCAAGAAGAACCAGGCCCTGCTCGACGCCCTCAACGCCGACATCGCCGAGATGCACAAGAACGGCGACATCGCGAAGTTCCTCCAGAAGAACGGCCTGCCGGAGTCGGCCGCCGACACGGGCGAGGCCCGGCTGATCGGATGACCGAGGCTGGTCGGACAGCGCGTCGGAGCGCGACTCGGACGGCGGCGTGGAGGCCGCGGTGACCGACGAGCGGCGGCGGGTGGCCGTCGTCCTCGGGGCCGGCGGCGGGATCGGGCGGGCGTGCGTCGACGACCTGGCCCGCCGCGGCTTCGCTGTGGTCGCGGTGGGCCGGTCCGCTGCCGGGTCCCGCGGCGATGCCGGCTCCTCCGAGGACGACGCCGCCGGCTTCTCGCTCGACCTCGCGACCGCGCAGGACGGCGAGGAGCTGCTGCAGTTCGCGCTGTCGACGTTCGGCCGCCTGGACGCCCTCGTCAACGCCGCAGCCGTCTACCTTCCCTCGCCCTCGACCGCGCTCACCCACGCGTCGTGGGACGAGACGATGGGCCCGAACCTGCGCGGCGCGCTGCTCGTCACCTCCTCGGTGGCGCGGCACCTCGCCGGGCAGGGACGGGGCAGGATCGTGCAGATCACGTCCATCACCGCCTCGGTCAGCCGGGGCGGGTACGGCCTGTACGAGGCGTCGAAGGCCGGTCTGGTCGCCGCCAGCCGGTCCATGGCCGTCGAGCTCGCGCCGCGAGGGGTGACGGTGAACTGCGTCGCGCCCGGCTGGGTGCGAACGCCGATGATCGACGGACTCGTGCAGGCGGACCAGCGGCAGGTGGCGGAGCTGATTCCGGTCGGCCGTGTCGGTGAGCCGGCCGAGCTCGCCGCCGTGGTCGGGTGGCTCGTGGCCGAGAGCCCTGCCTACCTGACGGGCCAGACGATCACGGTGGACGGCGGCCAGACCGCCCACACGTCGTCCCTGTGACGTCGGGGGTCGCCCCGCTGGGTGCGCGACGGGAAGCAACAGCGCCGCTGTCGGTGCCCCCGGCAGGTGTCAGGGTGGCTGTTGTGGCGCCCTCCAGCGCGACCGGAGATCCTGGCCCCGGAGATTCTGGCCCCGGACATCCTCGCACCGTGCACAGGAAGGAGCCGCGGCGTGGCTGAGCGGACAGTCCCGAGCAGGGCGAGCGTCGTCGTCATCGGTGGCGGCGTGATGGGCGTGAGCACGGCGTTCCACCTGGCCGAGGCGGGTGTGCAGGACGTCGTCCTCGTGGAGCGGGACGCGCTCGGGTCGGGCTCGACGTCGAAGGCGGCGGGCGGCGTCCGCGCGCAGTTCTCCGATCGGCTCAACATCCAGCTCGGGCTACGCAGCCTCGAGGCCTTCGAGCGCTTCCGGGAGCGGCCGGGGCAGGACATCGACCTGCAGCAGGTGGGCTACCTCTTCCTGCTCGACACGCCGGAGGCGGTCGAGGCCTTCGAGCAGAGCGTGCACCTGCAGAACGAGCTCGGCGTCCCCAGCCGGATCATCTCCGCCGAGGAGGCGAAGCGGCTCTCGCCCTTGGTCGACACCGAGGGGCTGCTGGCTGCCGCCTTCTCGCCGACGGACGGCCACTGCACGCCCGAGTCGGTCGTGCTCGGCTACGCGACCGGCGCGCGGCGTCTCGGTGCCCGCGTTCTCGCCGGCTGCGCGGCCCTCGGCATCGAGACGGACGGCGACAGCATCAGAGCGGTACAGACGCAGGCCGGACGGATCGAGACCGAGACCGTCGTCTGTGCCGCGGGCGCATGGTCGAAGGAGGTCGGGTCTTGGGCGGGGGTGGACCTGCCGGTCACCCCGCTGCGCCGACAGATCGTCGTCACCGAGCCGATGGCCGACCTGCCGCAGCACCTGCCCATGACCCTCGACTTCAGCACGTCCTTCTACTTCCACAGGGAGGGCGCCGGCCTCCTGGTCGGCATGTCGGACCCGGACGAGGAGCCGGGCTTCAAGCTGCAGCGCAGCGACTCCGGGCTGCCCCGGCTGAGCGCCGCCATCGAGCGGCGGGCGCCCCGGCTGCTCGAGGTCGGCCTGACGAGTGGCTGGGCCGGTCTCTACGAGATGACCCCGGACCACAACGCCTTGATCGGGGAGGCGACCTCGTGCAGCAGGTTCCTCTACGCCACGGGGTTCTCCGGCCACGGCTTCCTCATGGGGCCCGCCGTCGGCGAGGTGCTGCGGGACCTCTACCTCGGCCGAACCCCGTTCGTCGACGTCTCCCCGCTCGACGCCGGTCGCTTCTCGACGGCCGCCAGGCGCCCGGAGCTCCACATCATCTGACCGCCTGACCATCGCCGGCCCGACCCGAGCCGCCGTACGACCGCACGAGACCCTGATCTGAACCCACGACAGCTCTGCACCCAGCAGGAGGAGCGATGAGCCCAACGACCCGGCTGCCTTCGACCGAGAGCCTGCAGGAGAAGGCACGCACCAGCCTCGAGAGGTGCGGCGTCGACCCGGCCTCACTGCACGGTGACGCCACCTCCCGCACGCCGATCACCGGCGGCTCGCTGTTCCCCGTCGCCTGGGGAGGGGCGAGCGAGGTGGACGACGTGGTGGGGCGCGCGCGGGAGGCGTTTCTCGAGTGGCGGACGACGCCCGCTCCTGTACGCGGCGCCCTCGTCAAGCGTCTCGGCGAGCTGCTGACCGAGCACAAGGAGGACCTCGGGACGCTCGTGAGCCTCGAGGTCGGGAAGATCACGTCCGAGGCGCTCGGCGAGGTCCAGGAGATGATCGACATCTGCGACTTCGCCGTGGGCCTCTCACGACAGCTGTACGGACGCACGATGCCGTCGGAGCGGCCGGGGCACCGGCTGATGGAGACGTGGCACCCCCTCGGCGTCGTGGGAGTCATCTCCGCCTTCAACTTCCCCGTCGCGGTGTGGTCGTGGAACACGGCGGTCGCGCTCGTCTGCGGCGACCCGGTGGTGTGGAAGCCGTCCGAGCTCGCTCCGCTCTCGGCCCTCGCGAGCGCCGCGATCCTGGACCGGGCCGCTTCGGAGGTCGGCGCCCCCGCGGGCCTCAGCCAGGTCGTGCTGGGCGGCGCCGACGTCGGTGAGAGGCTCGTCGACCACCCCGACGTGGCGCTGCTGAGCGCGACGGGGTCCACGCGGATGGGACGTGCCGTCGGGCCGAGGGTCGCCGGCCGGTTCGGCCGCTACCTGCTCGAGCTGGGCGGCAACAACGCCGCCATCGTCGCGCGGTCGGCGGACCTCGACCTCGCCACCCGAGGGATCGTCTTCGCGGCCGCCGGGACCGCAGGGCAGCGCTGCACGACGATGCGGCGGGTGATCGCCCAGCGGAACGTGGTCGACGAGCTCGTCGAGCGGATCGGCAAGGCGTACCAGACCCTCTCGATCGGCAACCCGATGGAGGACGGCAACCTGGTCGGCCCGCTCATCAACGGCGCCGCGTACGAGGGCCTCGAGCAGGCGCTCGCTGCGGCCCGGAACCAGGGTGGCGACGTGGTCGTGGGCGGTGACCGGCGGCTCGCGGACGAGGCGCCGGACGCCTTCTACGTCGAGCCTGTGCTCGTGCGGATGCCGGAGCAGAGCGAGATCGTCCGCCGGGAGACGTTCGCGCCGATCCTCTACGTGATGGCGTACGACGACCTGGACGAGGCGCTCGCCTTGAACAACGCCGTGCCACAAGGGCTTTCGTCGAGCATCTTCACGTCGGACCAGGCGGAGGCGGAGCGGTTCCTGGCCTCCGACGGGTCCGACTGCGGGATCGTCAACGTCAACATCGGCACGTCAGGCGCGGAGATCGGCGGAGCGTTCGGCGGCGAGAAGGAGACGGGCGGAGGCCGCGAGTCCGGGTCGGACGCCTGGCGCAGCTACATGCGGCGGGCGACCAACACGGTGAACTACTCGGGCGAGCTGCCCCTCGCTCAAGGGGTGAAGTTCACGGCGTGACGGGGCCGGCCCGGACGACGGCGGAGGCCGTGCCCGCGGCGGCCTCCTGGAGCGCGGCCAGGGCATCCGTGACCGCGGCGGTCGTGCTCTCCGGCCTGGAGAGCGCGGAGACGTGACGCTCGAGCTGCAGGCCGGCCAGAGGTAGGGCGCGGGCCGAGCCGCCGGAGCGGTCGTGGGCCAAGGCGGGGACGACGGCGACGCCGAGGCCCGACCTGACGAGGCCCTGCACGACGTCGTAGTCGTTGCTGCGGTAGGCGATCCGCGGGGCGAAGCCGGCGGCCGCGCAGGCGCGGGCCAGGCAGGCGGCGCCCGCGGTGCCCTCGCGGGGCGCGATCCAGGTCGCGCTCGCGAGCTCGTCCAGGGCCACGGACTGCTGCGCCGACAGCTCGTGGTGGTCGGGGACGAGCGCCAGCAGGCGCTCGTGCAGCAGCTCGGTCTCCAGCAGACGCCTCGGCCACCGCCGCGGGACGAGGTCGTAGCGGTACACGAGGACGACGTCGAGGTCGCCGACCTGGAGCAGCGGCAGCAGCTCGTCGGGCTCGCCCTCGTCGAGCCGGATCTCCACGTCGGGGTGGCCTCGGGCGAAGGCGGCGAGCGCCTGCGGCAGGACGCGCGCGCTCGCCGTCGCGAAGCTGCCCAGCTGCAGGCGTCCCACGCGCCCGGACGCGATGGCGTCGACCTCCTCGTCCAGCACGGCGAGCGATGCGAGGACGTCCACCGACCGCTGTGCCAGCAGCTCCGCAGCCGCGGTCGGCCGGATGCTGTGCGGCTCGCGGTCGAACAGCGGCAGCTGCGCCGCACGCTCGAGCGCCGACATCTGCTGCGAGACGGCCGACGCCGTGTAGCCGAGGCGCCGGGCGGCGGCAGCGAAGGAGCCTGTCCTGATCACCTCGGTGAGGGTCTTGAGGTGAACGGGGTTCAGCACGGCCCGCACTGTGTCAGACCCGCGTAGGCGGTGGCCGCACGAGGGTCTGACAGGCCGTCGGGCGCCCCCCTGTGTCAGACCCAGGTAGGCCACGGACGCACGTGGGTCTGACGGAGTCCTTGGGGGAGGGCGGTTAGCGCGCCTTGCGGCACCGGTCGCAGGTCGCGTGCTCACGGCGGTGACTCGTCTGCCCGCCTCGCCCTAGATTTGACAGTCTCCGAGCAGCCCGCGCCTCCGTTCCGTCCGAGAAGCGGTTCAAGAGCATGGCGCCCGTCCAAGGGGGACCCGTGGCCGAGCAGGCCGACCAGCACTTCGTCGAGGCCGTCGCGGCCCTGTCCAGCAGAGGTGGCGGCGGCCCGGACCTCGACCTGCTCGCACCACTGGGCCCCGAGCGCGCCCTCGAGCTCTTCGACTCCCAGCTCGGCAGCCGCCACCTCGACCTGGCCGCCCGCTGGCTCCGGGGACAGGACAAGGGCTTCTACACGATCGGGTCCTCCGGGCACGAGGGCAACGCGGCGGTCGCGGCGGCGCTCCGCCCCGACGACCCCGCCCTCCTGCACTACCGCTCGGGCGCGTTCTACCTCGAGCGCGCCCGCCAGGTCCCCGGCTCCGACCCCCTGCGCGACGTGCTGCTCGGCATCGTCGCCTCGGCGGAGGAGCCCATCTCAGGCGGCCGCCACAAGGTCTTCGGACGGCGCGAGCTCGCCGTGATCCCGCAGACCTCCACCATCGCCTCACACCTGCCGCGCGCCGTCGGGGTCGCCTTCTCGACCGAGCGGGCCGCGAAGCTCGGCGCGGACGGCGCCTGGCCGCGCGACGCGGTCACGGTCTGCAGCTTCGGGGACGCCTCGGCGAACCACTCGACCGCCACCGGCGCGATCAACGCCGCGATCCAGGTGGGCTTCAGAGGCTTGCCGATGCCGCTGCTGCTCGTCTGCGAGGACAACGGGATCGGGATCAGCGTCCCGACCCCGGCCGGCTGGGTCGCCCACGCCTACGCGCAGCGCCCCGGCCTCGCGTACTTCGCCGCCGACGGCTCGGACCTGCCGGACGCCGTCCGCGGCGCCAGGGAGGCGGCGGACTGGGTCCGGCGGCACCGCCGTCCCGCCCTGCTGCACCTGCGGACGGTCCGGCTGATGGGCCACGCAGGGTCCGACGTCGAGCCGGCCTACCGTCGTCCGGACGCCGTCGCCCAGGACCTCGAGCGGGACCCGGTGCTGCGCACCGCGACGCTGCTCGTCGACGCCGGCGTACTGACACCCGACGAGGTGCTCGAGCGCTACGAGGCGAAACGGGCGCAGGTGCTGGCGATCGCGCGGGAGGTCGCGGAGCTGCCCCAGCTCCAGAGCGCGGAGCAGGTGATGCTGCCGCTCGCGCCCTGCAGCCCGGACGAGGTCGCCGCCGTCGCGCGCACCCCCGCCGCTCCCGAGCGGCGGGCGGCGCTCTTCGGCCGCACCCTCCCCGAGGACGAGGGCCCGCTCACCCTCGCGCAGTCGATCAACCGGGCGCTGCTCGACGTCCTCGCCGCGCACGCCGGGGCGATGGTCTTCGGCGAGGACGTCGCCGCGAAGGGCGGTGTCTACGGCGTCACCCGGGGCCTGGCGAAGAAGGCCGGTTCCGCCCGCGTCTTCGACACGCTCCTGGACGAGCAGACCATCCTCGGCCTCGGCCTCGGCGCCGGCCTGTCGGGCCTGCTGCCCATCCCCGAGATCCAGTACCTCGCCTACCTGCACAACGCCGAGGACCAGCTGCGCGGCGAGGCCGCCACCCTGCAGTTCTTCTCCGCCGGGCAGTACCGCAACCCGATGGTCGTGAGGGTCGCGGGCTACGGCTACCAGAAGGGGTTCGGCGGCCACTTCCACAACGACAACGCCGTCGGCGTGCTGCGCGACGTGCCGGGTCTCGTCCTCGCATCGCCGGCCCTGCCGGACGACGCGGCCGCTCTGCTGCGCACGTGCCTG
>JBKHWX010000045.1:0-6538 GCA_046566325.1 Actinomycetes bacterium
TGATGCTCGCGGTGCCGCACCTGCTGGTCGAGGGCGTGGCCATCACGTCGTTCGCGATCGGCTGCCACCACGCGTTCATCTACCTGCGCGGCGAGGTCGTGCACGTCTACCGGCGGCTGATGCAGGCCGTGGAGGAGGCGTACGCGGCCGGCTTCCTCGGCAAGGACATCCTGGGCTCCGGCTTCGACCTCGACGTCACCGTCCACGCGGGCGCCGGTGCGTACATCTGCGGCGAGGAGACGGCGCTGCTCGACTCCCTCGAGGGACGGCGCGGGCAGCCGCGCCTGAAGCCTCCCTTCCCGGCCGTGGCCGGCCTCTACGCCCGACCGACCGTCGTCAACAACGTCGAGTCGATCGCCAGCGTCCCGTCGATCGTCCGGAACGGCGCCGACTGGTTCTCGTCGATGGGTACGGAGAAGTCGACCGGGTTCGGCATCTTCTCCCTGTCCGGCCACGTCACTCGGCCCGGGCAGTTCGAGGCGCCGCTCGGCATCACCCTGCGCGAGCTGCTCGACATGGCCGGGGGGATCCGCGACGGCCACGAGCTGAAGTTCTGGACGCCGGGCGGCTCGTCGACACCGATCTTCACCGCGGAGCACGTCGATGTGCCGCTGGACTTCGAGGCCGTGGCCAAGGCCGGCTCGATGCTGGGCACCCGCGCCCTGCAGATCTTCGACGAGACGACCTGCGTCGTCCGGGCGACGCTGCGCTGGACGGAGTTCTACGCGCACGAGTCCTGCGGCAAGTGCACGCCCTGCCGGGAGGGCAACTTCTGGATGAAGCAGGTGCTGCGCCGCCTCGAGGCCGGGCAGGGCACCGAGGAGGACCTGGAGGTCCTGCTCGACCAGTGCGACAACATCCTCGGGCGGTCGTTCTGCGCGCTCGGGGACGGCTCGACGTCGCCGGTGACGTCGTCCATCCAGTACTTCCGTGACGAGTTCCTCGAGCACCAGGCGCGCAGCGGCTGTCCGTTCGACCCGGTCGCGTCCACGGTCTTCGCCGAGGCGGGAGCACGATGAGCGACCAGCCGGGCCAGGAAGACCTGGTCACCGCGACGATCGACGGCATCGAGGTGAGCGTGCCGAAGAACACGCTCGTCATCCGCGCCGCGGAGCAGATCGGCATCCAGATCCCTCGCTTCTGCGACCACCCGCTGCTCGACCCGGTGGGCGCGTGCCGACAGTGCCTGGTCGAGATCGCGACGCCCGGCCCCGACGGCTCCATGCGCCCGATGCCGAAGCCGCAGCCCGCGTGCGCGATCACGATGACGCCGGGTATGCAGGTCAAGACGCAGTACACCTCGCCGGTGGCGGACAAGGCGCAGCAGGGGCAGATGGAGTTCCTGCTCATCAACCACCCGCTCGACTGCCCCGTGTGCGACAAGGGCGGCGAGTGCCCGCTGCAGAACCAGGCGATGAGCAATGGCCGCGCGACGAGCCGGTTCGTCGACGTCAAGCGGACCTTCCCGAAGCCGATCAAGATCTCGACCCAGGTGCTGCTCGACCGGGAGCGCTGCGTGCTGTGCCAGCGCTGCACCCGGTTCTCGAAGGAGATCGCGGGCGACCCGTTCATCGACCTGATGCAGCGCGGCGCGCAGCAGCAGATCGGCACGTTCTCGCCAGGCGTCCTCGGCATCCACACGAGCGGCGACTCGCTGCTCGACGAGTCGGGGGAGCCGTTCGCGAGCTACTTCTCCGGCAACACCATCCAGATCTGCCCGGTCGGGGCGCTGACGAGCGCGGCCTACCGCTTCCGCGCGCGCCCGTTCGACCTCGTCTCGACGCCTGGGGTCTGCGAGCACTGCGCCTCCGGCTGCGCGATCCGGGTCGACCACCGGCGGGGCGCGGTCATGCGCCGCCTCGCCGGCGAGGACCCCGCGGTCAACGAGGAGTGGAACTGCGACAAGGGCCGGTTCGCGTTCACCTGGCAGCGGATGCCCGACCGGCTCGAGACCCCGCTCGTGCGGGACGAGGAGACCGGCGAGCTCGTCGTCGCGAGCTGGGTCGAGGCCATCGAGATCGCCGCCCGCGGGCTGGCCGAGGCCCGGGCGAACGGCGGGGCCGCCGTGCTGGCAGGGGGCCGCCTCACGGTCGAGGACGCGTACGGGTACGCGAAGTTCGCGCGCGTCGCGCTCGGGACGAACGACGTCGACTTCCGGTCCCGGCCACTGTCGGACGAGGAGGAGGCCTTCCTCGCCTCCACCGTCGCCGGAAGGCATATCACCGACCCCCAGGCCGTCACCTACTCCGACCTCGACGCCGCGTCCGCCGTCCTGCTCGTCGGGTTCGAGCCCGAGGAGGAGTCGCCGATCGTCTTCCTGCGGCTGCGCAAGGCGGTCCGCAAGAGCAGGCTCGCCGTGTTCGCCGTCGCGCCGTTCGCGACCCGCGGGCTGGAGAAGCTGTCCGGCCGGCTGGTCGAGGCGCTGCCGGGGACGGAGACCTCCGTGCTCAGGGGCCTCGCCGAAGGCTCCTCGGAGGCGCGGGGCGACGAGGGCGGCGCGGCGCTGAGCGACACGGCCGAGGCGCTGCGCCAGGGCGGCGCGGTCATCCTGCTGGGCGAGCGGCTGGCCGCGGTGCCCGGTGCCTTCGCGGCCGCCGCCGCGGTCGCCTCCGCAACAGGCGCGCGGCTCGCCTGGGTACCGCGGCGAGCGGGGGAGCGCGGTGCCGTCGAGGCCGGCCTGCTCCCGACGCTGCTGCCCGGCGGCCACCCCGTCGCCGACGCAGAGGCCCGGGTGGACGTCGCCGCCGCCTGGGGCGTGCCCACGCTCCCGGACGCTCCCGGCCGCAACGCGGACGCGATCCTCGCCGCCGCCGCGTCCGGCCAGCTCGGGGCGCTCGTCGTCGGGGGCGTCGAGCCCCGCGACACTGCGGACCCCGCGCTGACGCGCCAGGCGCTGGACGCCGTCCCGTTCCTCGTGTCGCTGGAGGTGCGGGCGAGCGAGGTCACGCGCCGCGCGGACCTCGTCCTGCCGGTCGCACCCGTGACGGAGAAGACAGGCGCGTACCTCGACTGGGAGGGTCGCTGGCGCGCCTTCGAGCAGGCGCTGGCGTCGCGCGCGATGCCCGACGTCCGGGTGCTCTCGATGGTCGCCGGGCAGATGGACGTCGACCTGGGCGTCCGCGACACGATGTCGGCCCGGGCGGAGATGGTCGAGCTGGGCGCCTGGCATCGTCGCGCGGCTGCGCCGTCGGCCGACGCCTTCCCGGGTCGAGCGCTCGCCGAGCCGGCAGCGGGCCAGGCGATGCTCGCGACCTGGCACCTGCTGCTCGACGCAGGCCGGCTCCAGGACGGCGAGCCGTACCTCGCGGGGACGGCCCACCGAGCGCATGCCCGGCTGTCCGCCACCACTGCCACGGACCTGGGGGTCGGGGACGGCGACCTGGTCGAGGTGAGCACGAGCCGCGGCTCCGTCGTCGTCCCGGTCGTCGTGACGAAGATGCCCGACCGCGTGGTCTGGCTGCCGACGAACAGCGTCGGGTGCGCCGTCCGCGAGCAGCTGGCCACCGGACCCGGAGGCCTGGTGCGGGTGCTGCCGGCGCCCGCTGAGGTGGCCGTTCCCGAGGTCGGCGGTGCGACCGTCCGGGTCACCACCGAGGGGAGCGTGCTGTGAGCCACCCCGTGCTGCAGATCGCGGACTTCAGCCAGGACAACGGCTGGGTGATCCTGCTCAAGGCCGTGTTCATCTTCGTGTTCCTGGTGCTGAACGTCCTGATCGCGATCTGGGCGGAGCGCCGGATCATCGGTCGGATGCAGTTCCGCCCGGGACCCAACCGGGCCGGCCCCTTCGGCATCCTCCAGAGCCTCGCCGACGGCGTGAAGCTCGCCCTGAAGGAGGACCTGATCCCCAAGGACGCGGACAAGGTCATCTACGTCCTCGCCCCGATCATCGCGGCGATCCCGGCGTTCCTGTCGTTCGCGGTGATCCCGCTCGGACCGACCGTCCGCCTGCCCGGGACCGACATCCACACCCCGCTGCAGCTGACCGACATGCCGGTCGCCGTCCTCTACATCCTCGCCGTGACGAGCATCGGCGTGTACGGGATCGTGCTCGCTGGCTGGTCCTCGGGCTCCACCTACCCGCTGCTCGGCGGGGTGAGGTCGACGGCCCAGGTCATCTCGTACGAGCTCGCGATGGGGATGTCGCTGGTCAGCGTCTTCATCGTCGCCGGCTCGATGTCGACGTCAGAGATCGTCGAGAGCCAGCGGAGCCTCTGGTGGTTCATCACGCTGCTGCCCGCGTTCGTGATCTACGTGATCTCGATGGTGGGGGAGACGAACCGGCTCCCGTTCGACCTGCCCGAGGCCGAGGGTGAGCTCGTCGGCGGGTTCCACACCGAGTACTCGTCGCTGAAGTTCGCGCTGTTCTTCCTCGCCGAGTACGTCAACATGTTCACGGTCTCCGCCCTCGCGACGACCCTGTTCCTCGGTGGCTGGCGGGCTCCCTGGCCCATCTCGGCGATCAACGGCGGGATGTTCAACGAGGGCTGGTGGCCCCTGATCTGGTTCACCATCAAGATCTGGCTCTTCATCTTCCTGTTCATCTGGCTGCGAGGCTCGCTGCCGCGGCTGCGGTACGACCAGTTCATGCGGTTCGGCTGGAAGGTGCTGATCCCCTGCGCCCTGGTCTGGATCGTGGCCGTGTCCGTGCTGCGCGGCGTGCAGCAGTTCACCGACATCACGCAGCGACAGGTGTTCGTGGCCCTCGCGGTGCTGGCGGTGATCTTCCTCGCCATCGTGATCTTCTGGCCCAAGCCGAAGCTGCGGGAGCAGACACGGGGCGCCGCCGCGAAGGCCGAGTTCGACCCGTTCGCGTCCGGCTACCCGGTGCCGCCGCTGCCCGGGCAGACGCTGCCGCCGTCCCGCCGGCGTGCCCGCGTGACCGTCGGTGCCAGTAGTGAGCCCACCACAGAGGAGGACTCGAATGGCTGACGAGCCCGCCCGGCCGGAGGAGCATCCCCGGCCCAAGCAGAACCCGCTCTGGGACGCCCTCGCCCCGGTCGCCGGGTTCGGCGTGGCGTTCCGCAGCATGTTCCAGAAGATCCAGACCGAGCAGTACCCGGAGGAGAAGGTCCCGACCCAGCCGCGGTACCACGGGCGGCACCAGCTGAACCGGTACCCGGACGGGCTCGAGAAGTGCATCGGGTGCGAGCTGTGCGCGTGGGCATGCCCGGCGGACGCGATCTACGTCGAGGGCGCCGACAACACCCCCGAGGAGCAGTACGCGCCCGGTGAGCGGTACGGCCGCGTTTACCAGATCAACTACCTGCGCTGCATCTTCTGCGGCTTCTGCATCGAGGCGTGCCCGACGAGGGCGCTGACGATGACCAACGAGTACGAGCTGGCGGGCCCCTCGCGGGAGGGGCTGATCTACGAGAAGCACGAGCTGCTCGGCCCGATGCTCCCGGGCATGCTCGCCGCGCCCCACCCGATGGTGCCGGGCACCGACGACACCGCCTACTACCGGGGAGAGGTGACGGGCGCCGTCCCCGAGCAGGTCGACTGGGTCCGGCGCCACCGCCCCGACGACCCGACGCTGGCGGACTTCCCCGAGGAGGCTGGTCCTTCCGACAGCCGGGTCTCGGTCACCGAGGGGACCGTCCGGTGAGCGCACTCCTGCACTCCGCGGGCGTGCTGGCACAGGTCCCGCTGCCCGCGCAGGACAACAGCCTCGGCGGAGGCGAGGCCGTCCTGTTCTGGATCCTCGGCCCGATCATGGTGATCGCCGCGCTCGGGCTGCTGTTCGCCCGCAAGGCCGTGCACGCCGCGATGATGCTGGCCGTCGTCATGATCGGCCTCGCCATCTTCTACTTCGCGCAGGACGCCCCGTTCCTCGGCGCGGCGCAGGTGGTCGTCTACACCGGCGCCGTGATGATGCTGTTCCTGTTCGTCCTCATGCTGGTCGGCGTCGACTCCTCCGACTCCCTGATCGAGACGATCAAGGGCCAGCGGGTGTGGGCGGTGATCGGCGGCCTGGGCACGCTGATCCTGTTCGTGTCCATGGTCACCGGGTTCGTCGGCGGCCGGTTCGGCCTGCAGAAGCTGTTGTTCCCGGCCCCGGCGGGGCTCGCAGAGGCGAACGCCGGCGGCAACCCGCAGGGCGTCGCCCGCGTGCTGTTCAGCGACTACATCGTGCCCTTCGAGCTGACCGGCGCCCTGCTGATCACCGCGGCCGTCGGCGCGATCATGATGACGCACCGTGAGCGGCTCGTCCCACGGGTCACCCAGCGGACGCTGCAGGCGCGCCGGGTGCTCGAGAACCGGCACGTCGCCGGCCTGCCCCCGCCCGGCGTCTTCGCCCGGCACAACTCGGTCGACACCCCGGCGCTGCTGCCGGACGGAACGCCGAGCGAGCTGTCGGTCAACCGCGTGCTGCGGGCGCGCGGGCAGGAGATGTCGCCAGTCGGCCTCGGGACCGCCGTCCGGGAGATCACCGCGGACATCGAGGCCAACGCGGCCAAGGGGATGGACGACGTCGGCGACCACATGGACCGCGGCCTGACCGGCACGCAGCTGCCGGACGACGAGCGCGTGGACGGCA
>JBKHWX010000046.1:0-23026 GCA_046566325.1 Actinomycetes bacterium
TGGAGCTGGAGGATGGCGGGATTGCATGATCAACGGGGGTACGCGCCGGGGCGGGGGTATCGGGCAGTGCCGGGTTCGCTGACGAAGAGGTTGTTCAATCCCGGCATTTCCGGCGCCGGAGCAACCAGTTCGTCAGCGAACCTCGGGGGGTGAGGCCCAGTTCGTCAGCGAACCTCGGGGGGTGAGGCCCAGTTCGTCAGCGAACCTCGGGGGGGTGGGGGGGGTGCGGCGAGGCGGGGACGGTGAGCGGGTGGGTGCGGGTGCCGGCCCGGATGACCTCGACCAGCTCCTCGTCGGGGCCGACGTACGCGCCGTCCCAGACGACGCAGCGCGTGATCGCCCCCTCGACGACGGCGCCCTCACCTACGACGCTCTCGCCCCCTGATGCCAGCAGGTTCGCGGCCAGGTAGTCGGTCGGCGTCCCGCAGTCGACGGCGGTCCCGCTGAAGCGCACGAGCTCGAGCCGGCCCGCGTCGTCCTCGGGCCGCCACAGCAGCTCGTAGAGGCCCGAGGGTTCGTCGGAGAGCCCGCTGACGAGCCGCCACGGCAGCAGACACGCGCCGACGTAGCGGCACGTGCTGAAGTCGGACGGCTCACCCGTGTCGACGACGAGCAGGCGGCAGCGGTCGCCGTCCCAGCCCTCGACGAGCTCGTCCAGCGAGCCCAGGAGGTACGCGTCCGCGTTGGTCAGCAGCACGTCCCGCCCGGCGAGCCAGCCACGGAGCCGGCCCAGCGCGCCCGCGGTCCCCAGCGGCTGAGCGGCCTCCACCGACACGAACGCCCGCTCGCCGACGTGGGCGACCACCTGCTCCGCGTGGTGGTGGGCGTTGACCGCCACGCGCTCGCTGCCCCGACCGCAGATCGGCTCCAGGCGCTGCAGTGCGAGGTCGAGCAGCGGGGTGCCACCGATCGGGCAGAGCGCCTTGGGGCGCAGGTTCGTCAGGGGCCGCAGCCGTGTCCCGAGCCCGGCGGCGAGGACGACGCCCGCCAGCCCGCGCGGCGACGGGCCCGCGTCGTCAGCGGTCACCGCTCGCCAGGATGCGTCCGTGGTCGGGCTCCTCGGCGGCGAGCGCGGCGAGGATGTCCCGCGTCGAGTCGTCGGCGCCGGGCAGCTCGTCGGGCCGCCACCACCGGTAGTCCTTGGCCTCACCGCCGACGCGGACGTCGGGGCGGGACTCCGTGGCCACCCGGAAGATGACGTCGACCCGGCGGACGCGTGGGTGCACCTCCGTCAGCACCGGCCGCCCCACCTTGATCCGCAGCCCCGTCTCCTCGTAGACCTCGCGCTCCACCCCGGCCGCAGCGTTCTCGCCCCGCTTGAGCAGCCCCCCGGGCAGGCTCCACCCGTGGCGATGGGGCTGGCGCAGGAACAGCATCCGGCCCTCGTGCTCGACCACGCATACCGCGCCGACGGTGTACCCCGGCGTGCCCATCCGCACGAGGCTTCGCCGCACGGGCGCGGGCAGGCGACGGAACGCCAGCAAGGCCGCCGTGTGGGCCTTCCGGAACGCCGTCGCGAACAGGGACATGTCGCCCACCCTAGAGGCGCCCCGTGACAGAGGTCGCGAGTACGGTCACCGGGTGACCCCCGGAGCCGCAGAGCCGTTCCGCTTCCAGCGGGTCGCCGCGTACGTGCTCTGCGTCCGGGACGGCGCGGTGCTGCTCACCCGCTACAGCGACCTCGCGCCCGAGCCGGGGCGGTGGGCCCTGCCCGGCGGAGGTGTCCACCACGGCGAGCACCCGAGGGACGCCGCAGCGCGCGAGACCGCGGAAGAGACCGGCCTGCGCGTGGAGGTCGGGGACGTGCTGGACGTGACCTCGGTGCACTTCACCGGCGTGGCGCCGTCCGGGCGTCTCGAGGACTTCCACTCCGTCGGCCTGGTCTTCCGCGCGACGTGTCCGGACGTCCGTCCGCCCCGCGTCCAGGAGGAGGCGGGGACGACGGACGACGCGGCGTGGGTGCCGGTCGAGGGCGTCCGGGCCGGGCGGGTCCCGCTGAGCCGAGCCGTGGTGACGGCGCTGCCGTGGCTCATGACCGGGCCGCTCGCTGGCGAGGCGCCACCGGTTGCGGCACCGTGACAGGTATGGCAACGACGACAGGTCAGTTCACGAAGGAGACGTCGCGAGGCGCGTGGGTCCGCCAGCCCAACCGCTTCACGGGCAGGATCACGCGCGACTCCGCGTCCGCACCGGGCGAGGGGCCGGACGACCAGGGCCGCTGGCCGGTCGAGCCCGGGCGCTACCGACTCGTCGTGTGCCTCGCGTGCCCCTGGGCCCACCGCTCGATCATCGTCCGGCGGCTGCTGGGCCTCGAGGACGCGATCTCGCTCGGCGTCGTCGACCCCATCCGGGACGAGCGCGGCTGGCGCTTCACTCTGGACGACGACGGGCGCGACCCGGTGCTCGGCATCCGGTACCTGTCCGAGGCCTACCACGCCACCGCCCCCGACTACGAGGGCCGCGTCACGGTCCCCGCGGTCGTCGACACCCTGAGCGGAAAGGTCGTGACGAACGACTACCCGCAGATCACGCTGGATATGTCGACCGAGTGGGTCGACTACCACAAGTCCGACGCTCCCGACCTCTACCCGGTCGAGCTGCGGGACGCGATGCAGCCGCTGATCGACGAGATCTACACCGACGTCAACAACGGCGTGTACAAGTGCGGTTTCGCGACCAGCCAGGAGGCGTACGACGACGCCTTCCTCGCGCTGTTCGCCCGGCTGGACGCGTTGGGCGAGCGCCTGTCCGGGCAGCGGTACCTGATGGGTGACCGGCTGACGGAGGTGGACGTCCGGCTGTTCACCACGCTGGCCCGGTTCGACGCGGTGTACCACGGCCACTTCAAGTGCAACCGGCAGAAGCTCACCGAGCTGCCGGTGCTGTGGGCGTACGCCCGGGACCTGTTCCAGACCCCGGGCTTCGGGGACACCGTGGACTTCGACCACATCAAGCGGCACTACTACTGCACCCACGACAAGATCAACCCGACGGGGATCGTGCCGCTCGGGCCGGACCTTTCGGGCTGGCACACCCCGCACGGGCGGGCCTGAGCGCGCGAGACGGACGGCTCTGACATTGCAGGGTGCCCCGGCGCATCCGCCGGAGAACCCTGCTTGCCGCCGCTTCCGAGGGCTGTCGCGGTACGTCAGAGCCTGAGCAGCACCTTGATCGCCCGGCGCTCGTCCATCGCCTTGTAACCTTCCGCGGCCTGGTCGAGCGGGAGGGTGAGGTCGAAGACCTTGCCGGGGTCGATCTTGCGGACCCAGACGAGCTGAATGAGTTCCGGCAGGAAGCGACGCACCGGCGCGGGCCGCCCAGGAGGTGCGCCTCGGAGAAGAACGGCACGTCTCCGGGCAGTTTCACGTCGTGGTTGACACCGGCGATGCCGACGGCGCCGCCAGGGCGGGCCGAGCGGATCGCCTGCATCATCGAACTCCTGAGTGCCGACGGCCGCGATGACGGTGTGCGCGCCGAGCCCGTTCGTGAGCTACTCGACCTTAGCCACCCCCCGTCTCGTCAGCCGCGTAATCCCACCCCGTGTCCAAGGTCCGGGGGAAGGCCCCGACACGACGACGACGCACTGCCCCACTAGGCCGGGCTGCGGCGGGTAAGGGATCATTTGACCCGGCTGGCCAGTAGCGCAAAGGTGATCAGATGAATGCTTCCTCAGAGTGGCCCCGCGACACGCCGGTACAGGTGCAGGTCGTCGGGGACGACACCCCAGGCATCGCCGAGTACGCGGAGGAACGACTGCGGGACGTCTTCCAGGACACGGACCTGCCGATAATGCACGCGCGTTTCCGGATCACCCGCCACGCCAACCCGGCGCGTGAGCGACCGGTCGTCGCTCAGGCGAACCTCGACGTCAACGGCCGGTTCGTGCGTGCTGAACTGAGGGCACGGACGGCCCGTGAGGCGGTTGACCGGCTCCGCGACCGGCTACGGCGCCGCGTGCAGAACGTCCTGGGGCGGGCCGACGCCATGAGGGACAGCCAGGGGCTTGAGGCGTGGCAAGCCGACGAGCTCGAGGCGCTGCCGGCACAGGAGCGGCGGATCGCCCGCCACAAGAAGGTGACGCCAATGCGGCAGACGGTGGACGAGGCCGAAGCCTTCCTCGAAGACATGGACTACCAATTCCACCTGTTCATCGAGGCCAGCACCGAGCAGGACAGCGTGCTGTACCGGTCGGAGCCGACCGGCTACAGGCTTGCCCAGGTCGAGTTGCCGTCGGATGTGCGACCGCCCCAACACGACGTGTCGGTGACGGTGAGCGACCATCCCGCTCCACGCCTGTCCGTACGCCAGGCGGTGGAGCGGATGGGCGTGTGGACCCAGCCCTTCCTGTTCTTCCGCAACACCGAGAACGACCGGGCCGCGGTGCTGTACCTGCGCCACGACGGCCACTACGGCCTGATCACCCCCACGGAGCCCAGTCAGGGCGCGTAGCGCCACCGTCTCGTCATCTTGTTCCTGTTGCCTTCTCTCGGGTCGAAAACAGGGTTCTGGGGTATGGCGATCGTCAGGACGGGGACGAGTTCGGGACGAGTTCCGGCTGTCGTGCCGGTGGCGGGTTTCGAGGACTGATGGCGGCCTCGTCGCGGTGGGTGGCTCCGGGTTCAGACCGACGTTGGGGGTCTGCGGGCGGTGCAGGCCGCGCAAGATCAGCTGCGTCCACGCCAGGTGGCGTCGAGACCCGACGATGCGGCGCCGCGCGGTGCCGATGGGTGGGGCGACGACGGCGAACAAGCGGCCGCCGCCGCTTGCGTGCGGCGCTAGTGTGCTCACGGCGAGGGCGAGCAGCTGCATCCAGGGGAGCAGGTCGCGGCGAGCAGGACGAGCTCTCGAGCGAGGTCTGGTTGGAGGCGGCGCCGGCGCAGGGCAGATGGGCCGCGCCGCCGTCCTTAGCGCAGCGGATCCGCTCCTCGACCCACGTTCGGCCGCCGTGCCGCCGGTCCAGGCCCCTGCAGGGCATCGCGGTGGTGTCGTCGTCAAGTCCGTGACCCGGTGCGCAGCGGCGTCCGTGAGCCGCAGCTGCGGGACGGCGTGTGGCCGTTCCTTGCGGGTCATCACGGATGCCATGTCCCGTGGGGGCGAACGGCCATCAGCGCACTTCACGTCGCGGCCCGGAGGCACGCGGGGGTCAGCTGGCGGCGCAACGCCCCCGGTCGGCGCGATGAGGGCCGGCGGCGGACGGGCGGATGTCGAAGTCGAAGATCGCCGTCGGCAGGTAGAGGGTCGCGCAGGAGTTCGGGATGTCGACGACCCCGCTGAAGCGGCCCTCGACGGGGGCGGCGCCGAGCAGCAGGTAGGCCTGCTCGGGGGAGTAGCCGAACTTGGTCAGATACTCGATGGCGTTGAGGCAGGCCCGCTTGTACGCCAGCTGGGAGTCCAGGTAATGCTGGTTACCCTGGACATCCACGGAGATGCCAACAAAAGTGAGGAACTCGCTGTAGAGCGGCTCGACGTTGCCCGGCATGAAGACCGGATTCTCCGTGATGCCGTAGGTCTGCATGCCGTCCTTGATCAGGTCGACCCGCAGGTCGATATAGCCCCCCATCTCGATTGCGCCGCAGAAAGTGATCTCCCCGTCACCCTGGCTGAAGTGCAGGTCGGTGACGGAAAGCTTGCCGCCTTCGACGAAGACCGGCAAGAAGATGTGGGAGCCGCGCGAAAGGTTCTTGATGTCCTGGTTGCCGCCGTTCTCCCGCGGTGGGGTCGCTCGCGCCGCCTCCGAAGCGGCCGCCTCGGCCGCCGCTCCATCGAGCGACCCGAAGAGCGCATTGTGCGGCTCGGGCGGCTGGGCCAAGGGCGGGACCCGATCGGGTGCGGTAGCGATCAAGGCCGCCTCGCGAGAGTTCCAGCGCTCCAGCAGCTCACGCGAGGGTGCAGTGCCGATGATGCCGGGGTGCGTGATCCCGGTGAAGCGGACACCGGGCAGGTGGCGGGACGTGGCGACCTGGCCGTGGAAGTCCCAGATCGCTTTGTAGGCGTCGGGGAACTCGTCGGTGAGGAAGCTACCCCCGTTGGCCTTGGCGAAGATGCCGGTGTAGCCCCACCCCTGGCCGGCGACCGGCCCTTGCTCTTGCGGCACGGGGCCGAGTTCGAGGATGTCGACGATGAGCAGGTCACCGGGGGCCGCGCCTTCTATGGCGATCGGGCCGCTGAGCGGGTGCACGATTGAGAAGTCGACGTCTCGGACGTCTTGAGCCGAGTCGTTGTTGCCGATGGTTCCGTCGAACCACTCCCGGCACTCCAGCCGGAACTCCGCGCCCGGCCGGACAGTGGCGACCGGTGGGACGTCCGGATGCCAGCGGTTGTGGGGGAGCACGTCCTGGTCGAAGTACGACTTGGATTGATCGATGTGGAACAACACCTCGGGCATGCTGTCAACCCTCCTGGTGTGTGGCGGTTTCAGGGGCGGGGCAGGGTGGCGTTCTGCGGGTTAGCCGGCCGGGCGGCGCGAGCACCGGGTGGTGGGCTGCCGACGACGGCCGGCTCGTGCGCACTTCGCTCGCAAGCTTCGACTGCCCGAGCAGTTGGCGACCCCCCCGACAGGAGCGTGGGTGCGGAGAGGATTCGCTTCGCCGAGGTCCCGCAGGTCGAGCAGTAAGAGTGTGCGGGAGCGGTGCCGACCGGGCGGACGATCTCGAACACACCGCAACGGTCGCAGCGGTAGTCGTAGCGCGCCATGAACCACCTCTACATGCGGTCAAGAACGGCGTCGAGAACAGATGGGTGCTGTGAGTGTCGCCGGCCACTCTGGGCCGGATCTACCCGCGAGGGCCCACAGTATTCGTGCCCTGGTATCTCGCCCTCGATGCGACAACTGGCGCTGCGCGGGATCGCCCCTCACCCGGCGGAGGCGGGTACTCAGTACCAGCTCGTCGTTCCAGCTCGTCGACGGTTGATGTAGCCGCACTGCTGCGGCCAGCCCTTGCTCCCTGCTCCCAGACGTCGTTCCGAGCTCTCAGCTGCGCACGAGGTAGCGGTTGGACAGCTTCTGATTGCCGCTGCGGCGGTGCTCGATGCGGACCGGGCCGTGGTCGAGGAGTTCGCGAAGCGCGGGCCATCCCGCGCGCCCCGGCGCTGGTGCCCGAGGGTGGCGGAGGCACCCCGAGCGACGCCGCGGCCGAGCACACGTCTGCGACGGCTCACGGGAGGGCGGCGACTCGTAGCGATCCGAGCACGATGCTCCGGCAGGATTCGTCGTCGGCGTCACGAATCCGAAGGCGACGGTCTTCTTCGTTGTCGTGCTGCCGCAGTTCCTCGTACAGGCGAACGGGCTCGTACCCGTGCAGATGCTGGTGCTCGGGGCTGTGTTCATGCTCGCCACGCTCATCGTGGGCACCGGTATCGCGTTGATCGCCGGCACCTCTGGCGAGCGGTTGGTCCGCACCCCCCACGGCCTTGCCGCCGTCAGAGGTGCGGGAGGTGTTCTATGATCGGTTCCGTCGACATCACGACCGTCGACCTCCCCCGGCCTGCTGACCGACGCCGCCCTACGACGACTCCAGGCTCAACGTGACGGCCGTCGCGATGGCCCTTGCCCGCATCCGCCCCGAAAGCCTGGCGTATGCCGTCGACCAGGGTGGGTGCCGACGTGGGCGGACCAGGCGCCTCCCACAGCCTGAGAGGGCCACCAGTGCAGGTGTGGCTCGCCACCGCCGCCGAGCGGGAGATCGAACCGCGCAGCGGGTGCTGACACCACCGCAGGCCTCGATGCCCGCACCCCGCAGCCCTCGACACCGCGTTTCAGGCCGAGCTCCTGGGCAAGTTCGAGGCCCACACCAGGCATCTCCCTCACGTCCATCGGGGTCAGCCGCCCTGGATGAGCGGGCAGAAGGCCTGCACGCAGTCAGACCGAGTCGACCGCCCGGCCGGAAGCTGGGTCGACCGTCGCAGACCAGCTGGCGAGGAGGGTCAGTTTCTCCTCGGACGGCGTGCCGGGCTCCGCGGTGTAGGCGACGACCGTCTGCCCCGGGTCGACGGGTAGCTCCATCGCGACGTAGGCGAGGTCGAGGTCGCCGACGACGGGGTGACAGAACGGCTGCACGCCGCTGCGGTAGTACCGGACGTCGTGTTGCGCCCACCGGACGCGGAAGTCTTCGCTGCCTACGGACAGCTCGCCGACCAGGTCGGTCAGGGCGGCGTCGCCGGGGTCACGTCCGGCCTCGGCACGCAGGCTGCCGACGGCGTCGACGGCGATGCCTTCCCAGTCGCGGTAGAAGCCGCGGCTGCGGGGGTCGAGGTAGACGAAGCGGGCCAGGTTGGGCAGTCGCGTCGCATCCTCGAGTGCCGGTGCGTAGAGGGCGCGGCCGAGCCGGTTGTTGGCCAGGACGTCCAGGCGTCCGTTGCGCACGAAGGCGGCCGTCACGGTCATCGAGTCGATGACCCGCTGCACGGTCGACCGGACAGTCGGCTGCGTATGCCGGTGCGGGGAGCGCGTACGCCCCGTCTGCGCGCCGCGGGCGAGGTCGAACAGGTGGGCCCGTTCGACGTCGTCCAGCTGGAGAGCGCGGGCGATGGCGTCGAGCACGCCGTCCGATGCGCCGGACAGGTTGCCCTTCTCCAGACGTGTGTAGTAGTCGGTGCTGACGCCGGCGAGCTGCGCGACCTCCTCCCGGCGCAGGCCGGGCACCCGGCGGCGGCCGCCGTAGAGGGGGACGCCCGCCTGCTCGGGACTGAGCTTGGCCCTCCGCGTGGCGAGGAACTCGCGGACCTCGGCCCGCCTGGTCCGCTCATCCACGAGACCACGCTACGGCTGCCGCGCGAAGGGGGTTCTGCGAGGACCCGGAAAACCGCGGCCTGGCTGGACCGACGCCACCGGCGTTTCCTGAAGGGGCGACGCAGGGGCGAGCACGGCACCCCTGTCCGTCGACCCCGAGCCGTCTCGAAGCTTGGCAGCCCACCCGTTTCCGGGAGAACGCCTCATGTCTACCGCCATCGTGACCGGTCGCAGGCCGGCCACCGCATCCGCGGGCGCAGCCGACGTGAAGCGCACTTGCTCTGGCGCCGCGTTGACCGCGGCGGTGCTCGGGTTCTTCGTGATCACGCTGGATGCGGTGGTGGTCAACGTTGCCCTGCCCGCGATCCGCCGTGAGCTCGGGGGCGGCATCACCGGGCTGCAGTGGGTGGTGGACGGCTACACGCTGATGTTCGCCGCGTTGCTGCTCTCGGCCGGGGCACTGACCGACCGTTTCGGCGCTCGGCGTGCCTTCGGTGTGGGACTGGCGGTGTTCGTCGCCGCCTCGGCCGCCTGTGGGCTCTCGCCAGGCCTCGGCGTGCTCGTCGCTGCCCGGTTCGTGCAGGGCGCGGCGGCCGCGGTGCTGATGCCCTCGTCGATGGCGCTGCTCGGCCATGCCTACCCGGACCCGGTCAAGCGGGCGCGCGCGGTCGCCGTCTGGGCGATGGGCGGCGCGGTCGCCTCCTCCGCCGGGCCGGTGCTGGGCGGCCTGCTGACCCTGGTCTCCTGGCGGCTGATCTTCTTCGTAAACCTGCCGGTCGGCGCGGTCGCGCTGGCGCTGCTGGCCCGGACGGCGCACTCCCCACACCGGCCTGTGCCCTTCGACTGGCCTGGCCAGGTGACCGCGGTACTCGCGATGGGCGGGCTGACCTACGCCGCGATCGACGCCGGGGCCGTCGGGTTCACGGCACCCCCGGTGCTCGGGGCCTTCGTCGTCGCCGCCGCAGCGGTCGCCGCCTTCGTCGCCCTGCAGGCGCGCGGAGCGCACCCGATGGTGCCGCTGGCCTTGTTCCGCTCCCGGGTGGTGACCGTCGCGGTCGCGGTTGGCTTCGCCTTCATCGTCGGCTTCTACGGGCTGCCGTTCGTCATGAGCCTGTACCTGCAGCAGATGCGCGGCCTGTCCTCGTTCGGGACCGGGGTGGTGTTCCTGCCGATGATGCTGGTCGGCCTGGTCCTGACCCCCTTCAGCGCCCGCCTCGCGGAGCGGCTCGGCACCCGGCCGCTGGTGACCGGGGGGCTGGCCTGCATGACCGTCGGTCTGGCCGCCCTCGCGTTCGTCCCGTCATCGACGCCGGTCGGCGTGCTGGCCGGGCTCATGGTCTTGGTCGGCCTCGGCGGCCCGCTGGTCATGCCGCCGCTGACCGCCGTGCTGCTGGACGCCGTCCCCGGACATCGCGCCGGAGTCGTCAGCGCGGTGTTCAACACCAGCCGGCAGCTCGGTGGCGCCCTGGCGGTCGCCGTCTTCGGCGCTCTGCTCGCCGGCCCGGCAGGCTTGCTGCCCGGGCTGCGGACGAGCATGCTCATCGCCGCGGCCGTCGCGGTGGCCGCCGCCGCTACGGCCCTGCTGCTGCCCCCCACCCGGACAACCGAGAAGGCATGATGTCGACCTGGACCGGCGACGAGCTCGACCGTATCGGCGGCGCCGACGAGGTGACCGTCGCTCCACGGCGGCCCGACGGGTCGCTGCGAGGCGGCACGACGATCTGGGTGGTCAGGGTCGGCGAGGAGCTGTTCGTACGGTCCTGGAACGGTCGCCGCGGCAGCTGGTTCCGGACGGCGCTGCGCTCCCACGAGGGCCGAGTCCGTGCCGGCCGCCTGGAGCGCGACGTCCGCTTCGCCGAACCCGGCGACGACACGCGCGCCGCAGTCGACTCCGCCTACCGCACCAAGTACGCCCGCCACGGTGACGCCTACGTCCTCCCTCTGGTCGGGGACGACGCCGCCGCGGCCACCTTGCGGCTCGTCCCCCAGTGACCGGCGCACCCCTGCTCGGCCCGGACCCGCCTCTCGCACGACCGAAGGAGCACTCTTGGAACTCGCGCCCGTCAACCGCACCGCGAAGGGTCCCGCCTCGAACTTCACCGGTGAGGTCTACGTCACCCCGGTCTACAGCGGCAAGGAGCCGTCGCGGATGACCGTTGCCCTCGTCCGGTTCGCCCCCGGAGCCCACACGAACTGGCACTCGCACGCCGTCGGCCAGACCCTGCACGTCACCGAGGGCGTCGGACTGGTCGGCACCCGCGACGGCACCGTGCTGCGCGTGCGCGCGGGCGACACCGTCGTCTGCCCGCCCGGCGAGGAACACTGGCACGGCGCGGCCGCCGACACCTTCATGAGCCACCTCGCGATGCTCGAGGCTCGCCAGGGCGGCGAGGACCCGACGACCTGGCTCGAGCCCGTCCCGGACGAGGAGTACCAGGCCGCGAACAGGCAGTAGTCGCCGGCGTTTCCGCTACCGGTGGGCCCGACGCCCCGCCCGGACGGCGGCCAGCACCGCCCCGAGCACGAGCAGACCGCCGGTGGCGACCATCCCGAGCGGGAGCACGAGGCCGAGGTCGACCTCGACGGTCGTAAGCTTCGCCAGGGCGACAAGCACCGTGACCGTCAGGACGACGAGCCCGCTGATCAGGCTTGGCAGGTACGGTCCGCTGGCCGCGGGTTCCGTCGGGGTGCTCATCGGTTCGCCACCTCCACGTCGATGTTGCCGATCAGGCCCTGCGCGTCCACGACGAGCCGCGGGCCGACGTCCGACCCTGAGGACGACGTCACGTCCGCGCCGAAGCCGGCGTGCCGTCCGCGCGTCGTCCACCCGGCGGGCAGCTGGGACGGCAGGTCGGATGCGCCGACGAGCGTGCGGGACCGCACGGTCACGGGGACGTCGCCCGGGACGACGACGTGCAGCGACCCGATGCCGAGCCGGACGGGGACGACGACGTCGCCCCGAGCGGGTCGGATCGCGGTCAGGTCGACGGCGCCGTCCCCGACGACGTTGACATAGCCGTCCAGGGCCACCTGCTCCGACCGGGGCGCCCACGCGCTGTCCCCGCCTCCGACGTGTGCCGCCGACGGGACGAGCGCGAACCAGAGCGCGAGGCCGGCTGCGGTGACGCCGAGGACACCGACGGCGCCGTCCGTCCGGCCGACCACGCCGAGCCACACCATCGCGAGCCCGCAGACGGCAGCCCCCGAGAGGGCGGCCGCCAGCCTCATCGGCAGGTCGAGCCCACCCTGCTGGACCTCCAGCGCCGCGCCTCCGGCCGCGAGCAGGGCCAGCCCGAGGACGGCGCTCGTGGCCACCGCGCCGGGCCCGCGCCGGGCGGGACGACGGGGCGCGCGAACACGGACGGCCGCGCCAGAGCCTCTCCCGGCGCCCGTGGGGGAGGCCGCACCCGCGGCGTCCCCGTCTCCGCGGGACGTCCCACCGGACCAGCGCGGCAGAAAGGCCATGAGCGCGACGACGACGGCCACCACGACGAGGGCGCCGACGAGGTTGCTGCCCCAGCCTCCGTCCGCGCCGGGCCACCACCACTGCCACGGGCGGGGCAGGAAGCCGCCGAGAAGGACGAACAGGACAGCGACCACCGCGCCCGGGCTCACCTCTCCCCGGACCGCCGCCTCCGCCTCGATGCGCCCACGCCGGTCGGGCAGGCCGAGCCAGGCGATGCCGTAGAGGACGGCGGGCACGCCGCCGAGGAACGCCACCACCGCGACGAAGACACGAACCAGCACGGGGTCGACGCAGAGGCGCTCCGCAAGGCCCGCGCACACGCCACCTGCCCAGCGGTCGTCGCTGCGGGCGACCGGGGACCTGCGCAACGAGTCGAAGAAGGAGTCGAGCCCGCTCGTCGAGCGTGGCTCCTGTTCTGTCTGCCCGGCACCGCTCGTGCCGGGCGAGGAAGCCTGTTGCGTCATGTCTCGACTGTCGTCGATGGGGCGGCCGGTCGGCCATCAGGGACGTCCCTGACTCGACCCTGAACCTCAGCCGCAGCAGCCTCGGGAGCGGTATGGGGGCAGCCTGTAATAGTCAGGGGTCGCCCCGATCCGCCACGGCCGAGAGCCGGGGGAGGATGGCTCGATGAGCACGAGCGCCCGGGCAGGGGAGCCGGTACGGGAACGGCCGCCCCTCGTCCGGCCCGTGCGGGACCGCTGGGGAGGCGGCGTGGCCAGCGGTGTCGCCGTCCACCTGGGGCAGCCCGTCGCGCGGGTGCGGTGGGCTTTCGTCGTCCTCGCGCTCTTCGCGGGTGCCGGAGCACTCGCCTACCTGCTGCTGTGGGCGCTGGTCCCGTCGGCGGGCCCGGTGCCGTCGCCCACCCGCGCCGGTGCTGGACCGACCCAGCCTGCGCCTCTGTCGTCCACCGGCACGCACTGGCGCGACCAGGCACCCCAGCTCCTTGTCGGGTCCGGCCTCGTCGCCGTCGGCGCCGCCCTGCTGGCGCAGCGGGCAGGCGTCGACGTCAACCCCGTGACCGTCGCCGCTCTCGTCGTCATCGTCTGCGGGGTCCTGCTCGCCTGGGGCCAGCTCGACGCGGGCGAGCGCAGCCGGTGGCTCGCCTCGGCCGGCGGTGACACCCGCCCGGGCCTCGTACGCCTGGCCGCCGGTGTCGCGCTCGGCGTGCTGGGCGTCGTCCTGCTGGTGTCGGGGCAGGTGGACGCGCGGGCGCTGCGGACGGGTGTGCTCGCCGCCGGTGCGGTGCTGGTCGGCGTCGCGCTCCTCGTCGCGCCCTGGGTGCTGCGGCTGGGTCGTGAGCTCGTGGCGGAGCGGTCGGCGCGGATCCGTGAGGCCGAGCGCGCCGAGATCGCTGCTCACCTGCACGACTCCGTGCTGCAGACGCTGGCGCTCATCCAGCGTCGGTCCGGCGACGCCGCCGAGGTGGCGAGGCTGGCCCGTGGGCAGGAGCGGCAGCTGCGCGAGTGGCTCTACGGGGGCCGGCCCGGCGAGGACGGCGAGGCCACCGGTCTCACTGCAGCCGTCCGGTCCGCGGTGGCCGATGTCGAGGACGCGTACGGCGTCCCCGTCGATGTCGTCACGGTCGGCGACGCGCCCCTGGACGACGACCGCCAGGCCCTCGTCCTCGCCCTGCGCGAGGCGGTGCTCAACGCCGTCCGGCACGGCGCGCCGCCGGTGTCCGTGTACGTGGGGGCGGAGCCCGAGCGCGCGGAGGCGTTCGTGCGCGACCACGGTCCGGGCGTGGACCTGGAGCAGGTGCCCCGTGACCGGCTCGGCATCCGCGAGTCGGTCATCGGCAGGATGGAGCGGCACGGCGGCCGGGCGGTCGTGCGCGCGGCACCGGGCGGCGGGACCGAGGTCGCGCTCACGCTCGGCGCGCGTGAGAGTGCCAGCGAAGGGGAGGGGGGCGCCCAGTGACCCTGCGCGTCGTGCTCGTCGACGACCACCGGCTCGTGCGCGTCGGCGTGCGCACCGAGCTCGAGCCGGACCTCGAGGTCGTCGGCGAGGCGGACGACGTCCCCTCGGCGGTCGACGTCGTCACGCAGCAGCTGCCCGACGTCGTCCTGCTCGACGTGCACCTGCCCGGCGGGGACGGCGGGGGAGGCGCGGAGGTGCTGCGCCGCTGCGCGGGGCTCGCGACGCGGAAGGGGAGCTCGGTCCGGTTCCTGGCCCTCAGCGTCTCGGACGCCGCGGACGACGTCATCGCGGTCATCCGCGCCGGTGCGCGGGGGTACGTGACGAAGACGATCGACGGGCCGGCGCTGTCTGACGCCGTCCGCCGCGTCGCCGACGGTGACGCCGTCTTCTCGCCACGTCTGGCGGGTTTCGTGCTCGATGCGTTCGGTACCGGCGGCTCCGACGCTGCAGTGGGGGACGAGGAGCTCGACCGGCTCTCGGCCCGGGAGCGCGAGGTGATGCGGCTGATCGCCCGCGGCTACGCGTACAAGGAGGTCGCGCGCGCGCTGTTCATCTCCGTGAAGACGGTCGAGACGCACGTGTCGTCGGTGCTGCGCAAGCTGCAGCTGTCGTCGCGACACGAGCTGACGCGCTGGGCGGCGGACCGGCGGCTGCTCTGACCCGATGCGGCGGCCGACGGCAACCAGCCCTTCCCCCGACGACCGGTGCCGCCCCCTGACCCGGGCCTGTCGATCCGCTCCCGTGGTCGCTCCATTCGACATCATGGGGCCGTGACACCCCGTGCCTCCCGCACCCGTGGTCGTCCGAGGAACGCGGCACGGAGGGTCGTGTCCGGTCTCCTGCCGCTCGCTCTCGGGTTCGCGGCCGCGCACGCCATCGTCATCTGGACGACGTTCAGGGCGGTCCACGGTCTCGCCCTCGGCGACGTGCGGCTGTACGGCGAGTGGGCGCGGTCGGCGCTGGCGGGCCACGGATGGCTGGGGGTCACCGACTCCTGGGTGTACCCCGCGGGAGCCCAGCTGCCGATCCTCGCCGCGTCCGGGGTCGCGGCGGCCGTGGGCGCGACCTACCGGGTGGGGTGGGTCGCCCTGGTGGTCGGGCTGAACGCGGTCCTGACCGTGCTGCTCCTGCGGTGGGGCGAGCACGGCCGCCGGGCGGCGTGGTGGTACTTCGGGTTCCTCGTGGCGCTCGGCCCGGTGTCGATCGTGCGGCTGGACGCCGTCGCGGCGGTGCTCGCTGCTGTCGGCCTGCTGGTGGTCGTCGCCCGCCCCGCGCTCTCGGCGGCCCTCCTCGTGCTCGCGGCGTGGGTCAAGGTGTGGCCGGCCGTCCTGCTGCTTCCGGTCACGGCCTTCCTCGGGGTCCGGAGGGCGGCGCGCGTCGTCGTCCCGCCGCTGCTCGCAAGCGCGGGGTTCGTCGTCGTCGCTGTCGCCGCCGGCGGCGAGGTCCTCGGCTTCCTGACCGCGCAGACCGCCCGCGGCGTGCAGGTGGAGTCCGTCGCGGCCACGCCCCTGCTGTGGTGGGACTGGGTGCACGGGCGTCAGGCCGCGATATCGGACCACGCCCTTCGGACGTACGTCGTGCGCGGGGACGCGGCGCACACGGTCACCCTGGTGTCCGACGCGGTGCTCCCCCTGGTGGCCGCGGGCGCGGCGCTGTGCCTCCTGCGAGCCTGGCGGCGCGGTGCCGCCAGGACGGACCTCCTCGTCCTCGGCTCCTTCCTGCTGCCGGTCACGGTCTTCGCGGCGAACAAGGTCGGCTCACCCCAGTACATGTCCTGGCTGGTGCCCGGCGTCCTCGCGGCGATCGTGACCGGGCGGCGGGGCTGGACGCCGGCGGTCGCGGGAACCCTCGTGACGGCAGCCGCGACGCAGGTCGTGTTCCCGTACCTCTACCGGCCGTTCCTGCGGGGGGAGGTCCTTCCTCTGCTGGTCCTCACGCTGCGGAACGCCGCGCTCGTGGCGCTGCTGGCCTGGGCCCTGCTGGCCGTGGTTCGGCTGCCCGGCCGGGCGACCGCCTGCGCGGGACCGGCCGGCGGCTCGGGTGGGACCGGGACGGCCCGACACGCGCTGTCGGGCGTGCCGGAGCCACGGCCCTGGCATGACGGCCAAGACGCCGCGCCGGCCCCCAACGGCTATCCCCGTGACAGCGTCAGAACTCGGTCCGGTCCCTGACCTCGACGGGCTCCAGCGGCCGCACCGCGGGGCCGTGACGCACCTGACCGTCCGGCCCGAAGCGGGAGCCGTGGCAGGGGCAGTCCCAGCTCGCCTCGCCGTCGTTCCAGGAGACGGTGCAGCCGAGGTGGGTACACACCGCGGAGACCGTGTGCAGCACTCCGTGCTGGTCACGGTGGGCGGCCGTGAGCTTGCCCTTGACGTTCAGCACGGCCGCGTCGCCCGGCTCCAGGTCCGCCGGGTCGCCCGGTCGGGAGCCGGCCAGCCGGCCCTTGACCCACAGCCGAGCCACGTCGAGGTTCTGCGCCACCAGCTTCGGCGCGGTGCCCGGCAGGCCGAGCCGGTTCGCGTCGAAGGTCTGCGCCCACCGGTTCTTCCGGCCGAGCAGCAGGTCCCGGACGAGTAGAGCGCTCGCCGTCCCGTTCGTCATGCCCCAGCCGCCGAAGCCGGTCGCGGTGTAGACGTGCTCGGAACCGGGGGTGATGCGACCGGCGTACGGGACGCCGTCCAGGGACGAGACGTCCTGGGTCGACCAGCGGTACCGGAAGTCGATCACCCCGAACTCGTCGGTGGCCCAGCGCTCCAGGGCGGCCCAGCGCGCGTCCGTGTCCGAGACGTGGCCGACCTGGTGGCTCTCGCCCACGACGACCAGCAACCGTTCGCCGTCCAGCTCGGCCGTTCGTGTGGAGTGCGTCGGTGAGTCGATGCTGATCGTCATGCCCGCGCGGGCGCCGTCCGCCAGCACGCCGGCGACCCCGTAGGACCGGAACGGCTGCAGGCGGGCGAACTGCATCCCCCGGTTGAGGATCGGGTAGTGCGTCGCGACGACGACGTCCCGGGCCCTCAGGTCGCCACGGCTCGTGGCGACGGTGCAGACGTCTGACTCGTCGACGTCCAGAGCGGTCACGTCCTCCAGGACGACGCCGCCCTCTGCGACGAACGCCTGGGCCAGCCCGACGAGGTACTTCGCCGGGTGGAACTGGGCCTGCCGCTCGAAGGCCAGCGCGCGCTCGACCGGGAACGGCAGCGGGACGTCGTCCGTCAGGCGTGCCGGTACGCCCAGCCGCGACAGGAGCTCGGCCTCGTCGGTGAGCCGGGACACCGACTTCTTGTCCGTGGTGTAGACGACGTGCGGGCCGAGCTCGAGGTCGCAGTCGATCCCGAGGTCCTGGGCGAGGTCGAGGATCTCGAGCATGCCGGCGCTGTTTGCCGCGGCGTAGGCGGCCGCCGCCTGCTCGCCGAGCCTGTGCCGGATCTCGCTGTAGGCGGTGGCGTGCCCCACCGTCACCTTCACCGTCGACTGCGTCGTGACTCCGTGCCCTACTCGTCCGGCCTCGACGACCGCCACCCGTCTGCCCTCGCGCTGCAGCAGCAGGGCCGTCGTCATGCCGAAGATGCCGCCGCCGAGGACCAGGACGTCGGCTCCCGGGTCCCGGAACGACGTGTCGCCGAGGTCTGCCCTCGGCATCGTGGCCACCCACGGCGAGACGTGCCGGACTGGCGGTGAAGGACTCACGGGTGTCTCCCTCGTGCGCCGGGCTCGTCGTCCGAGCCTCGCACGGGAGCTGGCGAGGCGCGAGGCCGCCGACGCCCGACGATGTGTCAGACCCACGTGCCGTCTGAGCGTATGGAGGTCTGACACAGGGGGGTGGCGGGCGATGTGTCAGACCCACGTGCGGTGTGCGCCTACGTGGGGCTGACACCAGGTGGGGAGAAGGCGGCCGCGCGGGGTAAGGGGCACCCGTGCAGCCGCTCACGGGCGTCGAGGACGTCGTCACCTCCGGCTCCCTGCTGGTGGCTGCTCCCGTCGCGGCGGCCGCGGGGGTCGTGTCCTTCCTGTCGCCGTGTGTGCTGCCGCTGGTCCCCGCCTACCTGTCCTACGTGACCGGCCTGACCGGGCGCGACGTGTCCGCGCCTCGGCGCGGCCGGACGACCGCCGGCACGGCGCTCTTCGTCCTCGGCTTCAGCCTGGTCTTCGTCACCTTCGGCGCTCTGTCCGGCGGGATCGGGGCTCTCCTGCAGGGCAGCCGTCCCTGGCTCACGACAGTGCTCGGTGGCCTCGTGGTCCTGCTCGGGCTGACCTTCCTCGGCGGGACGCCGTGGCCCTGGCTCTACCGGGAGCGACGGATCGGCGTCCGCCCGCGCGCCGGTCTGGCAGGCGCGCCGCTGCTCGGCGTCGCCTTCGGGCTCGGCTGGACGCCGTGCGTCGGCCCCACCCTCGCCGCCGTCCAGACCCTCGCCGTCGCGGAGGGCAGCGCGGCCCGCGGCACCGCCCTCGGTGTGGCCTACGCCCTGGGCCTCGGCGTCCCGTTCCTGCTCGTCGGGCTCGCCGTGCGCGGGACGGCGGGCAGCCTGGTCTGGGTGCGGCGCCACCACCTGGCCGTCACCCGGCTCGGCGGGGGGCTGCTCGTCCTCCTCGGTGTGCTGCTGGCGACGGGCCTCTGGGACGACGTCACGGTCGCCCTCCGCCTGTGGGCGGCGTCGGTCACCCCGCCGCTGTAGGGCCCCGCTGTGGCTCAGGAGCCCTCGCTCAGCAGCTGCCGGACCTGCGCCGCGGCCGGGTGGGACGGTGCCAGCGCGAGGAAGCGCTCCAGCGTCGCCCGAGCCTCCGGCTCCCCCCGGGACCGCTGCGCCATCCCGAGCAGCAGGACGGCGTCCACGCTGTCCGCCTGCAGCCCCTTCGCGAGGTCCTCGGCCTCCTGCACGTGGCCCGTCTTGAGCAGCAGGAAGGCCAGCCGGACGCCGACCGAGGAGTCCTCGGGCGCGGCGCGATAGGCCGCTCGGTACGCCTCGAGGGCCCCGGAGTCGTCCCCTCGGCGCTCCAGGTCGGCGGCCTGGCCGGCGAGCAACGCCGCCGTCCCGCCGGCGGGCTCCACGGCGGCAGCCTGCCCGGCCGCGGCGTCGCCGCTCGGCCGGGCGCCCGTGACCACCGTCCACGCCACCAGGCCGACGACGACCGGAACCGCCGCGACGACCGCGAGGCGCCGACGTCCGGGCCGGGGGACGGCGGGCGCCTTGGTCGGAGCCCGCGACCGGCGCACGAGCGCGAGGCCCCCGGCGAGCACGAGGACCGGGACCGCCCAGAGCACGGCCCCGCTTCCCCGCAGAGGCGGCGACAGCAGGACGTCGTCCCCGTACCGGTCGGCGAACCACTGCCGAATCTCCGCGTCGCTGCGCCCCTGGGCGACCTGCTCGGCCACCACCAGCCGCATCTGCCGGGCCACCGGCGACTCCGAGTGCGCTACGGACTGCCCCTCGCACGACGGGCACGCCAGGGCCTCGGCGATCGCCGTCGTCCGCTCGTCGGGCGTCGGCGAGGGCCCGTCGGCGAGCCAGAGCGCCCAGCCCACGAGGGCCAGCAGACCCACGACGGCGCCGAGCGCCGCCATCCGACGGCGGCTCACTGCTGCCCTTGCAGGCTCGGCTCGACGACGTCGCGCACCCACTCCTCGGTGACCGGACCGATCCGGCGCTCGCGGACCACGCCCTGACGGTCCACGAGGAACGTCTCCGGCACACCCCGCACTCCCCAGGCCACCGCCTGCGTCCCGTCGGGGTCCACGACGCTCGTCAGGGACGTCGCGGCCGTCTCCTCGAGCAGGGCGCGGGCGGCGACGGGTCCGTCGCTCATGTCGAGGCCGAGCACCTCGAGGCCCTGCCGGGCCAGGCGCTCCCTGGTCCGCGCGAGCAGCGGCAGCTCGTCGCGGCACGGTCCGCACCACGAGGCCCAGACGTTGACGAGGACGACCTTGCCGCGCAGGTCCGCGAGGTCGGCCTTGCCCCCCTGCACGGTCGGGCCGGCGAGCGGGGGAGCCAGGCGACCCGCCAGCGCCGACGCCGGCTCACGGCTGCCGCCCAGCGCCCCGGACAGCAGCAGGGCCGCCACCCCGGCGACCGCGACGACGGCGACGACCGTGCGGACGACGCGTCGGCGGGTCCGTTCCCCCGTTGCCACAGCGCTCGTCACGGCACGTGCTCCGTCGCCCTTCGGACGACCCCAGTCCCGCGTCGGGTCGGTCTCCGGAGGGGCAGCAGCGCGACCAGGCCGCCGACGGCCGTGAGCAGCCCGGCGGCCCACAGCAGCCCGACGAGCGGGTTGACGGCGACCCGGAGGGTGGCGGAGGTCCCCGCGTCGTCGACCGCGAGCACGGTGACGTAGACGTCGTCGACCATGCCTGTCGCGATCCCCGGACGGCTCAGCGTCATCTGCCGCGCCGGGAAGAAGGTGAGCCGGGGCTGGACGGTTCGCGTCTCACCGCTGCCCCGCAGAACCGCGACGGTCGCGACCACCGACATCTGCGCGCCGGTGGCGTGGCGGTCGACACCGACGAGGTGGACGACGCCGGCGCGGGTTGGGACGGCCTCGCCGACCGTGACCGTCTGCTCCGCGGACGTCGTCCACGTGCCCGAGGCCGCCACCGCGACGGCCGCGAGGGCGATGCCGGCGTGGGCGAGCTGGCCGCCGACCCGGCGGCGTGTGCGGCGCCGTCCCCGGTTCGGGCCGCGGGGCAGCAGGTCACGCGCGACAGCGGTCAGGACGGCGCAGCCGAGCCCGCACGTCAGGACCGCGGACGCCCCGCGGGCCCCGGCGAGCACCAGCACGACGACGACCGCCGCTGCAGCGACCCCGGGCACGGCGGCGCGTCGCACGAGCGCCGGAAGGGGCTCGCGCCAGCCGGCCGCCGGGGCGAGCACCAGCAGCACGAGCAGGGCGAGGGCGACGGGGACGGCGATCCGGTCGTAGTAGGGAGCGCCGACCGCGACGGTCTCGCCGAGCGCGGACTGGGCCAGCACGGGGAACACCGTCCCGATGAGCAGCACCGCTGCGAAGCCGACCAGCAGCAGGTTGTTCAGCAGGACGGCGGTGACGCGAGGGGGAGTGGCGCGGGGAGAGGCGACGTCGGCCAGCCGAGCGGGCGTGTCGTCGTCCTCACTCGGCGCCGGAGGACGCAGCCGGTCCGCGCGCCAGATGAGCAGGCCGAGCAGGACGAGCGCGAACAGTGCGAGCACGCCGAGCAGCAGCGGACCGAGCGGCGACCGGGTGAAGGAGTGGACGCTCGCGACCACACCCGAGCGGGTCAGGAAGGTCCCGGTGCAGACGAGCAGGAAGGTCGAGCCGGCGAGGCCCACGTTCCAGACCGGGGCGGTGGGCACGCGCCGCTGGAGCAGGGTCGAGTGCAGCAACGCCGTGGCCGTGAGCCAGGGCAGGAGGGAGGCGTTCTCGACGGGGTCCCAGGCCCAGTACCCGCCCCAGCCGAGCACCGCGTACGACCACCAGGCGCCGAGGACGATCCCGCAGGTGAGGAAGACCCAGGCGGTGAGGGTCCAGCGCCTGGTCACCCGCACCCAGGACGCGTCGGCGTCCCCGACGACGAGGCCGGCGACGGCGTACGCGAACGGGACCACCATCCCCACGTAGCCGAGGTAGAGCAGGGGCGGGTGCATGCCCATCGCCGGGTGCGAGGCGAGCAGCGGGTTCGGCCCGGGCCCGTCCGCGGGCACCGGCTCGACGGTCCCGAACGGGGACGCCGCCAGCAGCGTGAGGGCGAAGAAAACCGCTGCCACCGCGCACACCACGGCGACGGCCCACGGGTGGAGCCGCGTGGCTCCGCGGGGTGCACGGCGGGCGAGCGCGGCCAGGTAGCCGGTGAGCACCAGCAGCCACAGCACCAGGGACCCCTCGAGCCCCGACCAGAGCCCGGTCACCCGGTAGTAGAGCGGCGTCGTCCGGCTCGTGTTCTCGGCCGCGAACGCGACGGAGAGGTCGGGGGCGACCATCGCCCACTCCAGCGCGCCGAACGCGATCAGCGCACCGGCGAGCGCGAGCCAGGTCGCCTGGCGGGCAGGGCCGGCGTCCGCGTCGCGTGCGGCCACCCGCCACCACAGTGCGGCGGCTGCAAGCGTCGCGAAGAGCCCGAGGGCGAGGCCGAAGGCGCCCAGTGTCCCGGTCATGTCCGGTGCCCGCGTCCGGGCGTCGCCGTCATCCCGACCGGTACTCGTTCGAGTGACGGACGAGGACGTTGTCGGCGACCAGGCTGTCGTCCGCCGTGAGCCGTCCCTCCACAACCGCGTCCTCGCCTTCCCGGAGGGTCGCCGGCACGCCGACCGCCGACGTCACCGGCAGGCTGCGGTGGTCACCGCGGAGAACGAACTGCAGGGTGGCGCCGTCCCGCACGAGGCTCCCCGGCTGCACCGTGCCGGAGACGCGCACCTGCTGCCCGGTGGCCACCTGCCCGTCCAGGACCTCGCCGGGGGTCCGGTAGTACACGAGCGAGTCCTGCAGCGCGGCGCCCGCGCCCACGACGACCAGCACGAGGACGGCGACCAGCAGGCCGAGCCTGCGCAGCCGTCGTCCGCGAGGCCGTGGCATCAGCCCCGGCCTCGACCGGCCTCGGCGAGGCTCGCGGCACATCCCTGGGTCGTGGCCTCGCGGTCAGTCGGTCGGGGGACCGGTGGGACCACCACGGCGCGTTCGTCGGGCCGGCAGCGAGAGGTCTCGGCGAGCGGGCCGACGCGCATCGCCACCGCCCAGAGCGCGGTGGTGGTCGCGGCGACGACGGCGAGGGCGAGCGCGAGGGCCATCCGCGGGTCGATCGGGGGCGCCTGGGTCGGTGGCGCGAGGATCGTCGCGGGCTGGTGCAGCGTGCGCCACCACACGACCGAGAAGTGGACGACGGGCACCAGCGCGAACGACAGGACACCCAGCCATGAGGCCGTCGTCCGGGCCCACGCCGCCTCGAGGTC
>JBKHWX010000047.1:0-8966 GCA_046566325.1 Actinomycetes bacterium
GGGTGCGTAGGGAGGTGCGCGAGCATGCTCCTCCTGCGCGGCTCTGGGTGCGCAACAGCCCCGCACCGACCGTGTCGGGCGGGGCTGCGTCAGCCGGTCGTGCGGCCCGCGTCGGCTCAGCAGGAGCCGGTGGTGACGGGCCGCGTCGCGGCGGACGGCGTCAGCTCTTGAACGCGTCCTTCACGTTCTCGCCGGCCTGCTTGACATCGGACTTCGCCTGGTCGCCCTTGCCCTCGGCTTCCATCTGCTCGTTGTCGAGGGCCTTGCCGGCCGTCTCCTTGACCTTGCCCTTGGCCTCTTCTGCCTTGTTCTTGATGTCGTCCATGCCGCTCATGGGAGCTCCCTTCGTGGTACCGGACGTCGTCCAGCACATCACGGACCGGGAATGGTCGCACCCTGAGCCGCGGCGTTGTCAGGGCCGCCGTCCCCGATGCAGGGCGACGATGCCGCCGCTGAGGTTGAGGTACTCGACGCCGCCCCATCCCGCCTCGACCAGCTGCTCCGCGAAGGCCTCCTGGTCCGGCCACGCTCGGATCGACTCGGCGAGGTAGATGTAGGCGTCCGGGTTGGAGCTCACCGCAGTGGCGATCGCCGGGAGAGCCCGCATCAGGTACTCGGTGTAGATGACGCGGAACGGCGTCCAGGTGGGGTGCGAGAACTCGCAGACCACGAGCCGTCCGCCTGGCCGTGTCACACGCAGCAGCTCGCGCAGGGCCGCGCGGTGGTCGACGACGTTGCGGATCCCGAACGAGACGGTGACGGCGTCGAAGCTCTCGTCGGCGAACGGCAGTCGAGTGCCGTCCCCGGCGACGAACGACATGTGCCCGCGGCGACGTCGTCCGACCTGGAGCATGCCGAGCGAGAAGTCGCACGCGACCGTTCGCGCACCCAGGTCGACGAACGGCTGGGACGACGTCCCGGTGCCTGCCGCCAGGTCGAGCACCGTCTCGCCCGGCTGCACGTCGAGAGCGCGGACGACGGCCTTGCGCCACAGCCGGTCCTGGCCGAGGGACAGCACGTCGTTGGTCAGGTCGTAGCGCGCCGCGACGTGGTCGAACATGGCGGCGACGTCGTCCGGCTGCTTGTCGAGGCGGGCTCGGATCACGGGGGCGATCCTCGCAGGCAGGTTCGCACGACGGCCGCAACGCCTGCCTCAGCTGCGGCCCGCCTCGTTCGGTTGCCGACTCCGTTAGCCATCTTGATGCTTCCCGAACTCGCACTATGATGTCTCCATGCGGACGACGCTCACCCTTGACGACGATGTGGCGGAGGGGCTCCGCCGGCTGGCGCGGGAGCGGAACCTCTCGTTCAAGGAGGCGGTGAATTCCACTATCCGCGCGGGGCTGCACAGTGAGCGCGCAGCCAAGGCCTATCGCGTGCCGGCGAGACCCCTCGGACTCCGTCCCGGCGTGGACCTCACCAAGGCCCTGCGCCTCGCCGCCGACCTCGAGGACGACGAAATCGTTCGGAAGCTCGAGTTGCGCAAGTGAAGCTCATCGACGTCAACCTCCTGCTGTACGCGGTGGACGCGGCATCGCCTCAGCATGAGCGGGCCCGGCGCTGGTTGGAGTCCTTGCTGTCGGGAACCGAGACCGTCGGCCTACCGTGGGCTGTCCTCCTCGCCTTCGTCCGTCTGGCGACACGGGGCGTCGTGTTCACCGACCCATTGACGCCGGACGAGGCGCTCGACGTGGTCGACGGATGGCTCGCCCAGCCGTCAGTGGTCGTCCTGCATCCAACGGACAGGCATCCCGCGTTGCTGCGAGAGCTACTGCATCCCGTCGGGACAGCCGGCAACCTCACAACCGACGCCCACCTCGCCGCGCTGGCCATCGAGTACGGCGCCACGCTCTGCTCGGCGGATGCCGACTTTTCACGCTTTCCTGGCCTGCGCTGGCTCGACCCCCTACGCTCCTGACCACTTCGTCTTCGTGCCGCCCCCACGCGACCGCCTTCTTGGGGACGCCGAGCAACGTTTCGAACTCCCGGCAGTAGTCAGGCGCCCCCCACATTGGTGAGGCCAGCCACTTTTCCTAGCTCAAGGTGCCCAGTCCGGGCGGGCCGGGGGGAGGGCGGTCGTCCGACGTCCCCCGTCGACGCAGCGGGCGGCCCGGCTGCTGTCAGCAGTCCCGGGAGCCGGCGGCGGTCCGCGCCCACGCGCCGTGCGCCCATCCCTCCACAGGCCGGCACCAACGCAACCCCCTACTGTTGGCGCCGATGTCCACCCACCCGCGCACGCACCGGCGCGTCGTCGCTCGTGTCGAAGCGTCACTGGTGGCCCGCACGGTGGCCGTCCCGGACCCCGGCCCCTTGTTGAGCAGGCTGCCGCAGGACGCACCCGCTGCCTGGGTCCGCCGGGGCGAGGGGCTGGTCGGCTGGGGCGAGGCCGTTCGTGTGCGGCTGCACGGCCCGGGGCGGTTCGCGCAGGCGGACGAGGCGTGGCGCGAGCTGGTCGCGGGGGCGGTCGTCCGGGACGACGTGAGCCGGCCCGGGTCCGGACCCGTCGCCTTCGCGTCCTTCTCCTTCTCCGACCAGGCTGCGGACGGCGGCGTGCTCGTCGTGCCCGAGGTCGCGCTCGGCCATAGGGACGGCGCGTGGTGGCTGACGACCGTCACCGCCGGCGCGACGATCCCGACCCTCCCCGGGCTCACCGAACCACCTCCGCCGCGGTTGCCGGCCCAGGTCCGGTTCGCGGACGGCGCGAGGCCGGGCCCGCAGTGGATGGCGGTCGTCGCCGAGGCCGTGCAGCACATCGCCGACGGCAGGGTCGACAAGGTGGTGCTGGCGCGCGACCTTGTCGCGGAGGCGGACGAGCCGGTCGACGTCCGGTGCCTGCTGACGAGGCTGGCCGAGCGGTACCCAACCTGCTGGACCTTCACCGTCGACGGGCTCACGGGCGCCACCCCTGAGCTGCTCGTGCGCCGGGAGCGAGGCCTCGTCACCTCCCGCGTGCTCGCGGGCACGATCCGGCGAACCGGTGACGACGAGCACGACCTCGCGCTCGCGGCGTCCCTCGCCCGCTCCAGCAAGGACCTCGAGGAGCACGAGTACGCCGTCCGGTCGGTCGCCGAGGCGCTCGCCCCGCACCTGTCGAGCGCGAACGTGCCGGACTCGCCGTTCGTGCTGCTCCTGCCCAACGTCATGCACCTGGCGACGGACGTCACGGGCGTGCTGAGAAGCAGCCGGGACGGCGCGTCACCGACCGCGATCGGTCTCGCCGAGGCGCTGCACCCGACCGCCGCCGTCTGCGGCACCCCGACCGCCGAGGCTGCGGATCTGATCGCCGAGCTCGAGGGCATGGACCGCGGTCGCTACGCGGGACCGGTGGGCTGGATCGACGCCTCCGGCGACGGGGAGTTCGGCATCGCGCTGCGCTGCGCTCAGGTCGACGCGGCTCGCCCGCAGCGCCTACGGCTGTTCGCCGGCTGCGGGATCGTCGCCGGCTCGGACCCCGCCGCCGAGCTGGCCGAGAGCGACGCCAAGCTCGTGCCGATGCGCGACGCGCTGGGCTGAGCTTCCGGACTTCTGTGCGATCTCTGGTGGCTTTTTGCGCCCTCGGCCGCCGTCGAGGCGCCGAAAACGCACCAGAGATCGGCGGTCACCAGGACCAGCCGCGCGAGGCGAGCTCCAGCTCCTCCTGGTAGCGGCCGGAGTCGGTCCGGTGCTGCTGGGGGTCGACGGGGACGCCGGCGAGGCGGCAGGCCTCGTCCAGCAGGTCGTCGTAGGCCGCTCGGGCAGCAAGCAGACGATGTGCCTTCGCGTAGACATGCTGGTCCGCCTCCAGCATCCGGATGTGCTCGGCGAGGATGCCGAGGCGCGTCTGGAGGCGCAGCGCCTCGAAGGGGTCGGCCTCGGGTGAGGACTCCCTGCCGACCCGCCGAGCGACCCCTTGGATGCGGGTGGCGAGCCATCGCCGCCATCGAGGCGGCTTGCCCGCCGGCGGCAGCAGCATGCTGAGTCCGAACAGTGCCGCCGCTATGGCGACGACCATCGCGAACCACGCCATCACGGCTCACCTTCTTCGGAACCACACGAAGTACCAAGAGCGTACGTTTCCTCGCCGGCGGGGACCACTGTCGAGGTAGGCGGCGACGCCAGGCGGCGCGCGATACACCGCTGAGTAGCACATCAAGTGCTACTCTTGCTTGGTGACTCGGATCGGTGTACGTGACCTCCGCCAGAACGCGTCCCGGTACGTGGCGCTCGTCAAGGCCGGCGAGACGATTGAGGTGACAGAGCGCGGCAGGCTTGTCGCGCTACTGACGCCACCGCAGAATTCCCAGAGCGTGCGTGAAGAGCTCATCGCCGCCGGCAGGCTTATCCCTGCTTCTCCCCGCAGCGGACGACGTCGTGCACCTCAGCCCGTGCTGGTCGACGAGAGCAAGCCTACGAACCGGGAGCTCCTGGACTCCGAGCGCGACGAGCGGCTGTGATCTACCTCGACTCGTCGGCTCTTCTGAAGCTCGTGCGACGAGAGGATGAGACGCAAGCCCTGCTGCAGTGGCTGGACGGGGAGCCCGACACGCCGCTGGTCACCAGCGAGCTGGGCCGGGTCGAGGTGTTGAGAGCCACTCGTCGCATCGGCGATGTCGCTCTTTCGGTGGCTCGCGCAGTGCTCGCCGACCTTGACTTGGTCCCTCTCGACCGTTTGGTCCAGGACCGAGCATGCGACCTCGATGACCCGGGGCTGAGGACGCTCGACGCTTTGCATCTCGCGTCAGCCGTCCTCCTGGGCGAGGCGCTCGTCCACTTCGTGGCGTACGACCACCGGCTGCTTCACGCTGCATCGCATCTGGGGCTCCCGGTCACGGCTCCCGGCCGACCGGGCTAGGACGGCGACGACGCCGGTTCGGATGCCGGCTCCGTCAGCACAAGCGGCTACCGCAACTTGCCTGCCACAGCGGCGTCCACCGCGCGCCGGATCCGCTCGTGCAGGCTGCGCAGCCGGCTGCGGTCCACCGGCACCTCGACCAAGGACAGGCCTCGCGGGACGTCGGCGAGTGCCTTCCGCAGGCTTGGGACGTCGTCCACGCGCTCATACGGGACGTCGAACCCGCGGCACAGTGCGGCGAGGTCGCTGCCGTGGGGGGTGCCGAAGACCCGCTCGAAGTGCCGCGCTCGCCCCGGTTCGCCGTGCTCCAGCGTCGCGAAGATGCCGCCGCCGTCGTCATTGGGGACAACGACCTGGAGCCGCAGGCGGTCGCGCTCGGTCGCGGGCACGGCTAGCCCGCCCAGGTCGTGCAGGAAGGCGAGGTCGCCGACCAGCACGCGTGTGGGGGCATCGGTTGCCAGCGCGACACCGGTGGCGGTGGAGATGGTGCCGTCGATTCCCGAGACCCCGCGGTTGGCGAGTACACGCGGGAAAGGGTCACCGAAAGGGGCGGCGGCGAGGTCGAGGTCACGAACAGCGTTCGAGGCCGCCGCGACGAGGTTGCTACCTTCCCGTGCTCGCCGGATGAACGGTTCCGGGGAGGCGAACCGATCACTCGGTGAGCACAGGTATTTCCCGTGGCTCCGGCGAGCACGGGCCGCGGCTCTAGCAGTGCCCTCCGCCGCCGCCGCGACCTCCCTGGCGACGAGTGGACCGTTCAACCCCGCACGCTCGGCCTCGGAGTCCAGCACGTCGTCGACCGCCTGACCCGCGAGCTTGGCGGCGGAGAGCCATCGGCTGAGCCAGTCGTCCGGCCGTACAGGGGCCTGAGCTGGCTGCGAGCCCGACCACGCAGCTGCCGTCGGCGGAGCGAGTCGTCTCACCTCTCGCCCAGGGCCCGGCCGCTCCCGGGACGCGACCAGGACGACGTCGACGCCCGGTCGTGCGAGCAGCCGCGTCACTGGCCGCGACAGGGTGGGCCGGCCGAGCACGACGGTCCGCTCCACGGCCCGCCCCAGCCCCTCCAGGTCGAGGAGCAGGCGGTAGGGGCCGACCGCGTTCGGACCGGACCGGGCGTTCGAGCTGGGCTCGGCGAGGAGGGGCCAACCCCGGGCCTCGGCGAGCCAGCGGGCGGCTGCACCGGCTCCATCGCCGGCGACGACGACGGTCCGAGGTCCGTCCGGTAGGTCGTCCTGGGACGGAAGCGCGACGTCGTCCTCGGCGGAGGGGAGTTCCCCCTCGCGGGTCACCAGGCCGACATCGACCGGCCACACGTCATCGGTTGTCGAGGTGAGGGGATCGTCGAACGCGAGGTTCAGGTGAACCGGACCGGGACGCCGTCCCCCTGCGCCCCGAGCCGTGCGCACGGCCGACACGACCGCCTGCCGCCACCGCTCGCCGTCCTCGGCCGCCAGGTCTGCTGCGACGCGGACGGCGCCGCCGAACAGGCCGGCCTGCAGGTCGCTGGTCTGGTTGGCCCACGTGCCGCGCAGCGAATGGGGGCGGTCGGCGGACAGAACGAGCAGGGGGACGTCCGCGTGGTGAGCCTCGAGGACGGCGGGATGCAGGTTGGCGACGGCGATCCCGGACGTCGTCACCACGGCGGCGAGGTCGCTGGCCTTGCCGAAGCCCAGTGCGCAGAATCCCGCCGAGCGCTCGTCGTGGCGGACGTGCAGGCGCAGCAGTCCGGCGAGCTCCGCCTCGTGCAGCGCGTACGCCAGAGGCGCGGACCGCGAACCGGGGCAAAGGACGACGTCCCGAACGCCGGACGCCAGCAGCGCCTCGACCACGACGCGCGCCGACCTCGTGGACGCGTTCACCTGGCCGAGCCTGCCCGCTTCTCCAGCACGTGGTAGCAGCGGCTCAGGCGGCGCAGCCACCACTCCTGGCGCTCGGTCGGCGCAGCGAGCGCGCCGAGGCGCGTCCGGTCGGGTTCGACGGCGCGCACGCGCAGGCTGCCGGCGGCCGGAAGCATCGGCTCGGATGCGACGTCCGCGGCGAGCAGACCGACCGTGCCGAGGCCGCACGCGAACGGCAGCTCGGGCAGTGCAGCGGCGGCCGCGGCGCCGGCGGCGATGCCGACACTGGAGTCGAGGGCGCTCGACAGAACGACGTCCAGGCCGTGCTCGTCGCGGAGCCTCCCCGCGACGGCGAGCGCGCGACGAACGCCACCCAGCGGGGCGACCTTGACGACGGCGACGTCGGCCGCGCCCGCCGCCGCGACCGCGAACGGGTCGTCTGCCTTGCGGATGCTCTCGTCGGCGGCGATCAGGAGGTCCACGTGGTCGCGGGCGAGCGCCGTCCGCAGCTGGGTGAGCTCGTCGAGCGTGGCGCAGGGCTGCTCGGCGTACTCGAGCCCGAAACGCGACAGGGCGGCGAGCGCGGAGCGGGCCTGGTCGACGTCCCAGGCGCCGTTGGCATCGACCCGGACCCGCCCGGCCGCGCCCACGAGGCGCCTGACCTCGGCGACGCGCGCGACGTCGTCCTCGAGAGCCTGCCCGCGCTCGGCGACCTTGACCTTGACCGTCGTGCAGCCGTCGAAACGGGCGAGGACGGAGGCGACGTCCGCCGGAGGAACCGCGGGCACGGTCGCGTTGACCGGGACGGACGTGCGGAGCGGTTGAGGGAAGCCCGACCACGCCGCCTCGATCGCCGCGGCGAGCCACCAGGAGGCCTCGTCGTCCTCGTACTCCGAAAACGGCGCGAACTCGCCCCATCCGGCCGGGCCGGAGACCAGCACGACCTCGCGGGCGTCGACGCCGCGGAACCGCACACGCATGGGGAGGCTGACGACGTGGGCGGCCTCCAGAAGCTCTGTCAGCTCGGGGAGAAGGGGCAGCTCGGGGAGGGCCGGCGGGTCGGGCAGCGCGGTCACGGCGCCTATCCTCGCGGTCGTGAGCTGCCCCGACGTGTCCGAGATCTTCGACCCCGCGGCGTGGAAGGCGGTCGACGCGTTCGAGTTCACGGACATCACCTATCACCGCTGCGCCCTGCCCGGACGAGCCGGGGGGACCGTGCGGATCGCCTTCGACCGGCCCGAGGTGCGCAACGCCTTCCGGCCGCACACGGTCGACGAGCTGTACCGCGCGCTGGACCACGCTCGCATGACGCCGGACGTCGGGTGCGTGCTGCTGACGGGCAACGGTCCGTCGCCGAAGGACGGCGGGTGGGCGTTCTGCTCGGGCGGAGACCAGCGGATCCGGGGGCGGTCGGGGTACCAGTACGCGGACGGCGAGACCGCGGACAGGGTCGACGAGGCCCGGGTGCGGGCCGCGGGGGGCCGCCTTCACATCCTCGAGGTGCAGCGGCTCATCCGGACCATGCCGAAGGTGGTCGTCGCTGTCGTCAGCGGCTGGGCGGCCGGCGGTGGGCACAGCCTGCACGTCGTCTGCGACCTGACCGTCGCGAGCCGCGAGCACGCGCGGTTCAAGCAGACCGACGCGGACGTCGGCTCTTTCGACGCCGGGTACGGCTCGGCCTACCTGGCGCGGATGGTCGGGCAGAAGTTCGCCCGCGAGATCTTCTTCCTGGGGCGGACCTACACGGCCGAGGAGATGCAGCGGATGGGAGCGGTGAACATCGTCGCGGACCATGCCGACCTCGAGCGGGTGGCTCTGGAGGTGGCCGCCGAGGTGACCGGGAAGTCGCCCACGGCCCAGCGGATGCTGAAGTTCGCCTTCAACCTCGTGGACGACGGCCTGATGGGCCAGCAGGTCTTCGCCGGCGAGGCGACGCGGCTGGCGTACATGACGGACGAGGCCGTCGAGGGCCGCGATGCGTTCCTGGAGAAGCGGGACCCCGACTGGAGCCGGTTCCCGTATTACTACTGACAGATTCTCCTGCCCGCGTTCGGATTCCCGTGGCAGCGTCGATGCACCCTCTACCCTGCGGAAATTCCCGAGAGCTCCCCGCACGATGTGCCCAAAGTAGTGCAGGTTCCCGGGAACTTGCCGTCGCACGGGCCTCGGTCTTGCTTTCCGCACTTCTCGGTCGTGTTTAGCCTCGGTCTTTCATGCGGCGGCGTCGGCGGTGTGTTGACGGGCGGATGATCTTGCTGTGCGGGTCGAGCGGCGCCTGGGCCTGGCTGTGGCTCGAC
>JBKHWX010000048.1:0-6342 GCA_046566325.1 Actinomycetes bacterium
GAAGGGTAACCCAGCCCCCTGTCCGTCCGAAGGGCGAAGAAGCAGGTCATTCGCTCATATGGCCCATCCTCGACCGACGGCGCCGGCGGCCCAGGACGGCGACGATATCGTGCTCGTCCAGCCCCAAACATCGAGTCCAGCCCGAAACGGCAAGTGAAGGAGATCCGTGAACGAGCACCTGGCGGGGGACATGCTGCTCACGACGGGGAGCCCCGGTTCCTCCGGGGAGCACCACGAGGCGGGGAACCAGGACGCCTCGGCGACCACCGCCGGCAGCACGGCCCCGATGAACCCGATGAACGAGGTCACGAGCAACAGGGTCACCGTCGTCGTCCCTGCTCGTAACGAGGAGGTCGCGGTCGGCCGCTGTCTCGACTCCATCCTCGAGCAGGACTGGGAGGACATGGAGGTGCTCGTCGTCGACGGCGCCTCGACGGACGGCAGCCGGGACGTCGTGGCGCAGCGGCAGCAGCGAGACCCGCGTGTCCGCCTTCTCCACAACGAGCGCCAGATCATCCCGGTCGCTCTGAACCTCGCACTCGCCGAGGCGACGGGCAGATGGCTGGTGCGGGTCGACGCGCACGCCACCATTCCCCGCGACTACGTCCGTCGAGCCGTGGAGCACCTCAGCACCGGGCTCTACGGAGGCGTCGGAGGACGCAAGGACGGTGCGGGCGTGACGACGGCGGGGCGGGCCATCGCCGCCGCCATGGGGTCGCGCTTCGGCGTGGGCGGCTCCACCTACCATCGCGGGACGGCGCCGCTGACCGACGTCGAGCACGTCCCCTTCGGTGCGTATCCGGTCGCCTTGCTGCGCGAGCTCGGCGGGTGGGACGAGAGGCTGCGCGTCAACCAGGACTTCGAGCTGGACTTCCGGCTCCGGGAGTCGGGCCACCGGATCCTGTTCGACCCGCAGATGCGGATCGACTGGCAGTCGCGGCAGAGCGTCCGTGAGCTCTTCTGGCAGTACCACCGGTACGGACGGGGAAAGGTGTCCGTCGCGTGGCTGCACCCGTCGTCCCTGCGGCCACGGCACCTCGCCGCACCCGGCCTCGTGCTCACCCTGCTGGGCTCCGCGCTGGTCGCGGTCCGCAGACCGCGCCTCGCGCTCGCTCTGCTGGCGCCGTACGTCGCCGCACTGACGGCCGCATCGAGCGTCACGGCCCGCTCCGTGCATGCGGACGCCCGCCCGCACGTCGCACCGGCTTTCGTCGCCATGCACGTAGGCTGGGGACTCGGCTTCTGGCAAGGGGTCTGGCAGCTGCTCGCGTCGCCGAACCGCCGGCTCGAGCGCGTCAGAAACCGTGGATCTGCTCGTACTCCTGGTACGCGCGACCGGTAAGGCCGGTCAGCAGGCCCCCCGCGAAGGCCACCCGCTGCGCTCCTCGCAGCAGGGTGGCCTTGCCGCGTAGCAGGCCGGAGGCGGCCGTCGCCACGCCCAGGGCAGCGTGGACGACGGCCGCTCCGACGCGCTTGACGACACGCCGCCGGGACCACTCGAGGTCCCGCAGGCAGAGACTCAGGGTGTTGCCGCGCCGGTACTCCCGCCGCAGGAGCCACGCGGGCTGGATCCTGCTCACGGGCACGGTCTCCTCGACGACGGCGTCGTCCGCCCAGACCATCCTGCCGCCGGCAAGACGCACCCGCTGGAAGAAGTGCGTGTCCTCCCCGCCCGTCCGTGCCAGTCGCTCGTCGAACGGCGCCTGCGAGCCGGTCAGGAGCCGGGCGGCGACCAGCGCGTTGCTCGTCCTGGCGTACGGGAGCCGCGTCCCGGTCGCGAAGCGGGGGCGCTCGAAGAACCTTCCCCCCTCGACCCACGCGGGCGGTGGCTCCGAGAAACGGGGCAGGACCGTGCCCGTGACGACGTCGGCCTCGTACTCCTCGGCAACCCGCAGCATCTCCCGCAGCCAGCCAGGGGTCACGACCTCGTCGTCGTCGACGAAGGCCAGCCAGTCGGCGTCTCCAGCCGACCGGACGCCGGTGTTGCGGGCGTACGAGATGCCTCGGCGGGCCTCGACCTCGTAGCGCACCTCGCCGGGTATGCGCGCTCGCCACTGGTCCACGGTCCGCCGTGCAGAACCCTCGTCGTCGTTGTCCACGACGACCACCCGAAGCCGGACGTCGGCCGGCACCTCCAGCTCGGCGATGCTGGCCAACAGGGCAGCAAGGCCCACGGGACGCTGAAGGGTCGCCACGCAGACGGCGACCGTCGACACCGGCGGCTCCACAGCGCCTCCGTACCTGGCTCGCGCAGCAACCGATGTCACTGAGACACCTCACCGGGGTCGGCCGGGGACCCGTCGACGAAGACGTTGCCCTCGACGGTCGCGTCCTGCACACCGGCGAACATGACCGGGTAGTCGCGGCTCTCCCGGCCCAGCACGTTGTCGACGATCCGCAGACCCTTGACCCGGTACCCGTTCTTCTCGCTCACGATGAAAGGTTTGCTCGTCCGCCCACGAATGACGTTGTCCTTAATGAGAACGTCACGGACCTGTCCGGTGGACGCGCCGATGAGGAACGCCGACGTGGCGTAGCCCACACCGTTCCCGAACGGGGACTTGAACAGGTTCTCCCCGGCCTTCTGGCCCTTCTCGAAGGTCCAGATGTGGAACGTGTTGTGCCTGAAGACGATGTCCGATCCCTTTCCGATCTGGACCCCGTCGTTGTGGGTTACCCCGCTCTCCTGGTTCGGGTCCCCGGTCCGGAACAGGTCGTGGATGTACGAGTCGCGTACGTCCACGTCTCCGTCCGCCTTCAGGCCGTCGATCGTGCCGAGGATGTTCACGCGTCGAAGTGTGTAGTTCGTAGAGGCGAGAGCGGAACCCTCGGATACTCCGTTCGGGTCACCCAGGGTGGAGAGCCACATCTCGAGCCCTTTTCCCGAGTTCACGGTCATTCGGCGGACCTCGGTGCACTTGACCTTTACGTCGTCGTTGTCGATGTATAGACGACCCGTGATGAGCAGACGGTCGACCACCTCACCGTCCCTGCTGGTGTGGTAGTCGCCGTCCACGCGCCGAAGCGACACGCCGGCCGGCACACCTGCCGTCTCAGGCCCCGGGTGCTCTCGGAGAGGTGCGGGGAGCTCGTCGGACGCGCACGCGGCAGCGTCTCCCGACGGGGGCTTCGGCTCACCGGGGATGGACACCAGCAGGTACGTCACCAACGCCAGGAGGCAGAGGAGAGCGACCCCGAGCACAAGGTGCGTCGCCCGCCTGCGGGGTCGACGCACCCGGTCAGCTCGGTCTCGGCCCAGCACACCGCAACCTTACGTGGCGGCACCGCTCGCCCCTGGCGGGCGGCGGGACCTCCTGGACGCCTCCTGGCTCGAGCTGCCGACGTCGGACGACCACGGGCAGGGGGAAGCACCCGAACGAGGTGGGATTTCGATCTTCGGTTGCATCGCACGCAACCGCGTTCGTACACTCGCCGCCTGCGTGCAGCCGATGTGTCGGTGCCGATCTCGCGTGCCTGAGAACGCGCTTCAGCGTGCGTTGGCCCGTTCGCGTGATGGCCTTCCGGTGTACGCGAGCCCCGGCACGAACGACGTGCTGTGCGAGCGTAGAGACGGGAGACGACGTCGTGAGGTCCGCGCCTGATCGCGTCCTGTTGATGGTCTCCTTCGCCGAGGTGCTCGGGGGCGCCGAGCGCAGCCTCCTCGAGCTCGCTCGTCGCCTTCCGCCCCGAGGGTGGACGCCGGTGCTCGCATGTCCTCCGGGCAGGCTCGCGGACGTCGCTGCCGCGGACGGGATCCGGGTCGAGGTGCTGCCGCTGCGCCCGGTCCGTGCGGTCAGCCGCGTCTCCCGGCGGCGTCCGGGCAAGAGCTACTCCGCCGCGGCGGTCGCCGCGAGGGCGGTCACGACCGCGCGGAACGCCTGGCAGCTGGCGCGCCTCGCGCGAGAGCTGGACGCGGCGCTGATCCACAGCAACTCGCTTCCCAGCCACCTGTCGGCCGCCCTCGCCGGCGCCGCCACCGGCCGTCCCGTGCTGTGGCACCTGCGCGAGATCATCCGGCCGGGCGCCGGTCGCACCTTCTTCTCACGCGCGGGTCGCCTCGTCTCCGGAATGGTGGCGATCAGCGACTCCGTCGCGACCACGGTCTCGCACCGGAGCGTGACCACGGTCTACAACCCCGTCGACGCTCCGCCGACGGACGTGCCCCCGCTCGACCTTCCCCTCCCGCGTCCCCTCGTGGGCTACCTCGGACGGCTCGACGCGCACAAGGGCATCGAGGACCTCATCCCGGCCGTCGGCACCACCTCCGCTCACCTCGTGGTCGCGGGACGGCGGTACGCAGCCGGCGAGGAGTACGTCGAGTCCCTGCGCGAGCTCGCCCGGCGCGAGGCACCGGGACGCGTCCACTTCGTCGGCGAGGTCGCGGCGCCCTGGGAGCTGCTGGCGGGCGTCGACGTCCTCGTCGTCCCCTCGCTCGCGGAGCCGTGGGGCCGGGTCGCCGCAGAGGGTCAGCGTGCGGGCGTCGCGGTCCTGGCCGCCGACGCCGGTGGCCTGCCGGAGATCGTGACCGACGGACGTGACGGTCTGCTGTTCCCGCCGTCGGACGCGGAGGCCCTCGGGCGGCAGCTGAGGCGGCTCCTCGAGGACGAGCCGCTGCGCAGCCGCCTCGCGTCCACCGGCCGGACGACATCCACGCGCTTCGACCCCGAACGGCACGCGGACGCCATGGCCCGCCTGCTCGAGGCGCACGCCACGCCCGACGTCCGGCAGGTGCGGGCCAGGGGATTAGCCCATCGGGTGGTTCGTCGGGCTTCGTACCTGCCGCGCCGATCCGTCCGGTTACCCTCGGACGAGCCGTCGAACTCGACGTGCCGCGCCGGCAGCTGAGGCCGCCGACAAGAGCGATGAGGTGTGTGAAGCACATATGAGAAGCGTCATGGTGACGAAGTTCGTCCCCCTGCCGGCCAACTCCGGTGGCAAGCTTCGCTCACTGGCGGTGCTGCGCCGGCTGGCCTCTCTCGGCGACGTCACCCTCTGCTGCTTCGAGGACTCCACCGGGAACGTCGATGCGCTCCGCGAGATGGGGGTCGACGTCCGTACGGTGCCGTGGCGGCCGACGTTCGCCAACACCGTGCGCGGGATCGCCCGCACGAGGTCCGGCTCGGCCGGCCGGTTCTGGGACCGCCGGCTCGCGGACGAGGTTCGCCGCGCGCTCGCCGAGCGGCCTCCGGACCTGCTGCAGGTCGAGTACTCCCAGCTCGCTCGCTACCTCGAGCTCGGGGACGCGCGCACGCGGGTGCTCGACTTTCACAACATCGAGTCGCAGCTCGCGATGAGCTTCGCGCGGAGTGCGCGCACGCCCAAGGCGCGGCTGGCCCGTCTCGAGTCCGTGCTGCTGCGCCGGCTGGAGCGGCGGGGCGCCGAGCGCGCGGACCTCGTCACCGTCGTGAGCGAGCAGGACCGCGACCGGATGCCGGGGAAGCCCAGGCGGATGCTCGTCTGCCCCAACGGCTGGGACCCGGAAGGCCCGCTGGCGCCGTCCCCCGAGCCGGTCGCCGTCTTCGTCGCGCTCATGGGGTGGAAGCCGAACGTCGACGCCGCGGTGTGGCTCGCCCAGCACGTGTGGCCTCACGTCCGCGCGCAGATGCCGGAAGCACGCCTGGTCCTGGTCGGGCGGGAGCCCGCCCCCGAGGTGCGCGCGCTCGCCGCGCCCGACGTCGAGGTGACGGGAACCGTCCCCGACGTGCGGCCGTACCTCGCCCGTGCCCGGGTCGCCCTCGCTCCCCTGCTGTCCGGTGGCGGGACCCGGTTGAAGGTCCTGGAGGCGCTCGACGCCGGCCGGCCGCTGGTGTCGACGAGCGTGGGCATCGACGGTCTGACCGACCTCGTCGGGCACGGCGCGCTCGTGGCGGACGACCCGCAGCGGTTCGCCGAACGGATCGTGGAGCTGCTCCAGGACCCGGGCCGCGCCAAGGAGCTCGGCGTCCAGGGATCGGCCGCCGTGGGGGAACGCTACGCGTGGGACAAGGTCCTCCAGCCGTGGCTCGACGTCGTGACGCAGGGGGACAGCTGACATGGGTCTGACGGGTCTGCTCGTTCTTCGGCTCGCCTTTCTGGCGGTGCTGTTCCTCGTCTGCCTCTACCTCGAGCGGCGCGGGCGAAGCCTCGCCGTCGTCCTCCTCGTGCTCGGTCTCGTGCTCGTGGACGCCACCCTCTACTCGGACACCACCGCCGCCTCGAGCCGCAGCATCTTCCACCCGGACCTGTTCGGGCAGAGCTTCCGCCTCACGCACCTGCTGATCCCGGCCGCTCTCCTCGCACGCGGCATCGCACGCGGGTTGCCACGTCGCTTCGACGTCTCCGCGCCGTTCTGGGCGGCCTTCT
>JBKHWX010000049.1:0-6500 GCA_046566325.1 Actinomycetes bacterium
GGCAGCAGTGCTCACGGCGCTGCTCGGGGCTGCGCACCTGTCCCGGCGACGGCGGACGACCACGCGCGTGCCGGTGCTCGACTGACCGTTCCGCATCCCCCTGCGGCACCGCAAGAGATCCCGGAACGGTCTTTGGTCCCGACGGTCCCGGACCTTCGCTGCTGACGGTTCGCCCGCGCGGGAGGGAGGCTGGGGCCAGGACGACGTAGGAGGCGATGACGATGAGCGCGTCGACCTATCCGGTGCGTGTGGATGCACGTCTGGACCCGCAGCTGAGCCGTGGCCTGTGGCTGGTCAAGTGGCTGCTGGTGCTGCCGCACTACGTGGTGCTGGCCTTCTTGTGGCTGGCGTTCGTTGTGCTGAGCGTGGTCGCGTTCTTCGCGATCCTGTTCACGGGCAGGTACCCGCGCGCCGTCTTCGAGTTCAACGTTGGCGTGCTGCGGTGGAGCTGGCGGGTCGCGTACTACGCCTACGGCGCGTTGGCCACCGACCGGTACCCGCCGTTCTCGCTCCGCGAGCGGCCCGACTACCCGGCGCACCTGCACGTGGACTACCCCGAGCACCTGTCCCGGGGCCTCGTGCTGGTCAAGTGGTGGCTGCTGGCGATCCCGCACTACCTGGTCATCGGGTTCTTCCTCGGCGGCCTGTACGTGGCGAACGAGACCGTGCGCACCGACCCGGCGCCCTGGCTGTGGGGCGGCGGGCTGATCGGCCTGCTGGCCCTGGTCGCCGCGGTCGTGCTGCTGTTCACCGGCCGGTACCCGCAGCAGATCTACGACTTCGTGCTCGGCATGAACCGCTGGGTGCTCCGCGTGGCCGGCTACTCCGCCCTGATGACCGACCAGTACCCGCCGTTCCGCCTGGACCAGGGCGGGGACGATCCCGAGGCCGCTCAGCTGACCATGCTTGCGCCGTCCGGTCCTCCGACGACGACAGCCACGACGACCCCGACGCGCGAGGGCGCTACCGCCGCCGCTCCTCGTGGCGGCACGACCGACCACGGCGTGTGGACCACAGGCCGCGTGGTCTCGCTCGTCACCGGCAGCGTGCTCCTGCTCGTCGCGCTGGGCGCCGGCCTCGCCGCGGCCACCGCTGCCGTTGCCGGGACCACGATGCGGGACGACGGCGGGTTCCTGATGAGCGGAGAGCGCAGCCTGTCCACGGACGGCTACGCCCTCACCTCGGAGAACCTGGAGCTGCACGCGGCGGACGCCGTCGCCTTCGTGCCGCGCGCCGTCCTCGGCGACGCCAAGATCACGGCCCGCTCGGACGGCGCCACGCCGGTGTTCGTGGGCGTCGCGGCGACGAGCGACGTCACCGCCTACCTGCAGGGAGTGCGACACGCCACCGTCGTTGACATGTCCACGGACGTGACCTACCGGACCACGGGTGGCGGGGCACCTGCCACGGCGCCCACGAGCAGCGACATCTGGGTCGCGCAGAGCGCCGGCACCGGCGCCCAGACGGTCGTGTGGCCGCTCGGAGTCGGGGACTGGACCGTCGTCGTGATGAACGCGGACGGCACCCCGAACGTCGCGGCCGCCGTCAGCGCGGGCCTGACCGTCCCCGCCCTCGGGGCGAACGTCGGCGGCCTGCTGTCGGTGGCCGTCATCGCCCTGGTCATCGCGCTGGTCCTGGTCGTCGTCCCGCTGCGCGCGGCGCACAAGGCCCTCCCGGCGGCGGCCTTCGGGCAGCCGACACCAGCCGGGACGCACGGGGAGCAGCGATGACGATCGCGCTCCTGGCCGGGTTCCTGTTGGCCCACGGCCTGCTGCACCTCGCGATCTGGCTGCCCCGCCCGGCGCCCGACCCGGACCGGCCCCCGCCGTTCGAGCCGGACCACTCGGCGGTGCTGGCGGCGACGGCGGTACCCCAGGCCACGGCCCACCAGCTGTCGGTGGGCCTGGCCGCGGGGTCTGCCGCCACCTACCTGCTGGCCGGGGTCGGCGTCGCCCTGGCGGCGACCTGGGCCGTTCCGATCGCCGCCGCCGCTGCCCTGCTGGGCCTGGCGCTGAAGGCGCTGTTCTTCTCCCCGTGGCTGAGCGTGGGGGTCCTGCTGGACGTCGCCGTCCTCAGCAGCGCCCTGCTCGGCTGGCCGGTGGTCCTGGCGTAGAGCAACGAGACCGCCGCTCCTGACCGGCGCGGCCACCGATCACAGGCCGCTCAGCAGCGACTTCATGTGCTCGATCTCGGCCTGCTGGCTGTCGATGATCGACTGAGCCAGCTGCTTCGCCTCCGGGTTCTCGCCGCCCGCCATCTCGGACCGAGCCATCTGCACCGCCCCCTCGTGGTGCTGCACCATCTGCTGCAGGTAGAGGAGGGTGGCCTTCGGCCCGTCGGCCGCACGGAGCTGCTGCATCTGCTCCGGGCTCATCATCCCGCTCATGCCGCCCCCGCTCATGCCATGCGAGGACGTCTCCTGGCCCTCCGGCTCGCCCCAGTCGTGCAGGAGGCCGTTCATGTGCTCGATCTCGGGTGCCTGCGCCGCCTTGATCTGCTGCGCGAGCGCCCTGACGCGGTCGTCGACTCCGCTCTTGGCGAGCAGGATGTCGCTCATCTGCACGGCCTGGGCGTGGTGGGGGACCATCTCCTGCAGGAACTTCACGTCGGCCTCGTCGTGGTGACCCGAGCTCGCCGAAGCGCCGGCAGTCGCGCTCGTCGTGGCCGTGGCGCGAGTGGTGGGCGACGGAGTGCTCCTCTGCGGCTCCCCGGTACCCCCGCAGGCCGTCAGCGCGAGCGCGACGCCGACGGTCCCGGCCACGGCAGTGGACCAGCGCTTTCCAGACATGTCGGTCCCTCCCCGGCTCGTCGGTAGGACACCAGCCTTGCAGGGTTGCCGGGCACCGGTGAAGGCGCGAAGGTGGTGCCCGTTGCGCGGGGTCACGGGTGGCCGGCTGGCCACGAGGTGAGCGAGGGGAGAGCGCCATGGGCCGGTGGAGCGATGTCGCGAGGGTGGTCGTCGCCTTCGACGGGTCCGACCCGGGCCGGGTCGCTCTCGAGCGGGGGATCGAGGAGAGCCGGGCCCGGTCGGTGCCCTTGCACGTGGTGACGGTCGTGGACGACATTCTGTTCTCGGGCGTCTCCGCGATCCGGACGGACGCAGCCCAGGCCGTCCTCGAGAAGGCCCATCAGCTCGCCACCTCCGTCCTGCCCAGCGGCCGGGTCACCACTCGGGCCACCGTCGGTTCGCCGGTGACCTCCATCCTCCGCACCTGTGCGCCGGACGACCTCCTCGTCGTCGGGAGCCGCGGGTACGGACGGCTCGGCCGCATGCTGCTCGGATCGACGAGCAGCTCCCTGGTCATCCACGCTCCGTGCCCCGTGCTCGTCTGCCGCGGCACGGGAGGTCGTGCCTCCGGACCGGTCCTGGTGGGCATCGACGGGTCCGAGGCCTCCAGGCTTGCGGTCGAGTTCGCCGCCGACATCGCCGACCGGGACGGCGCCATGCTCAAGATCATCGTTGCGGTGGGGCCCGTCGCGGACGCCCTCGGAACGATCATCGGCCCCGACGAGTCCGCGCTGAGGACTGCAGAGGCCCTCGTCCAGGACCGAGCCGCCCACGTCCGCGAGGACCGACCCGACCTCGCGGTCGAGCCGGCCGTGGTGCAGGCGCATCCCGTCGACGCCCTGCTGAGCGAGGCGGAAGGCGCGCGGCTGCTGGTCGTGGGCTCCCGGGGGCGTGGCGCGCTCGCGTCCATCCTCCTCGGCTCGACAGGGCGGGAGCTGGCGCAGCAGGCCGCGTGCTCGGTGCTCGTGGTGCGGCGTCCGGCCATGGAGGTGGAGCCAGCCGCCTCGGCCGCCAGCCCGGCATCCTGAGCGTGTGCGACAGGCACAGGAGCGGGGCCTGCGGAAGTACGCGCCGGTTGATGTCGCCGTCCTCGGTGCTCGTGACGGAGACTGGGAAGGTCGTACCTGCCCGCTGGCTGCTCTCCTCCCCGGGAGGCGCTCGTCGTGACCGCGTGGCTGTCGCAGCTGCTCAGCGTCTCCGGGCCCGTCGTCTACGCCGTCGTCGCGCTGTTCGTCTTCGCCGAGGACGCGATCTTCGTGGGCTTCGTGGTGCCCGGGGAGACCGCTGCCGTTCTCGGCGGGGTGGTCGCCTCCCGCGGGCAGGTCGACGTGCGCCTGATGGCGGGCACCGTCGTCCTCTCGGCCATCGCCGGTGACAGCGTCGGGTACGAGATCGGACGGCGGATCGGCCCGCGCGTCCTGGGCCTGCGCATCCTGCGCCGGCACCGCAGCCGCCTGGACGACGCCCGCTCGTTTCTCGCTCGCCGCGGCGGCCGGGCGGTCTTCCTCGGCCGGTTCGTCGCGTTCTTCCGCGCGGTCATGCCGGCGCTGGCCGGCATGTCACGGATGCGATACCTCAGGTTCCTCGCCTTCAACGCTGCGGGTGGGCTGGCCTGGGGAACAGGCTTCGTGCTCCTGGGCTACCTGGCCGGCAACTCGTATGCGCGGGTGGAGCGCACGGTCGGCAGGGGGGCGGCCGTGACGGTCGCCGTCCTCGTCGTGCTGGCGCTCGTCGTCCACCACCTGCGACGCCGACACCGTTCGCGGCGCGACGAGCAGCGCGAAGGCGACGAGGACCGCGCAGACCGTCGGGACGGCGAACAGCACCTGCTGCGCCCACCCGCCGGCAGGCTGGACCTCGGCGAGGCTGCGGAAGGGCAGAGCGGAGACGACCGCCACGGCGAACGCGGGTAGGGGGCGCCGGTCTCGGTAGAGCAGGAGCGCCGCGAGGGGGAGCCACACCCAGTGGCTGCCGCCACGTGACCGGCGACAGCGTCTCGGCGAGCAGGGCTCCCGCGGTGAGCAGGCGCAGCAGGGCGCCCCGCCCACCCCCGTCGCGGCGGGGCAGGCGCCACACCAGCACCGCGAGCACGGCGGCGGCGAGCAGCCACGCGGCGTCCAGGAGCCCGCCGCGGAGGCCGGCCCGGTCGAGCACGCCGAGCAGGGACAGGTTGCTGTCGCCGAGCGGGCCGATCCGCCCGGTGTTCCAGACGAGGCTCGTCCAGTACCGCCACGACTCCGTGGGCAGGGCGACCGCCGTCACGAGGGTGAGCCCGGCGGCGGTGCCCGCGGCGACCAGCGCGAGGCGGCGGCGTCCCCGCGACAGGGCGACCACTGCGATGAAGCCGGGCGCGACCCGGAAGGCGGCCGCCAGGCCCACCCCGATGCCGTGATGTCGCGGGCGCAGGACCAGCGCGTCGACCACCACGGCTGCGAGCAGGAACATGCCCACCTGGCCCCAGCGCAGGCTGGTCCGCAGGGAGTCCGACGCGAGGAAGGTCAGCACGCCGAACCCCGCGACCAGCCACCGCCGGTCCGCCGGGAGGCAGCCGCGGCCGACCAGGACGGGCACGAGGAACGCCAGGGCCACGACGGCCGCCAGCCAGGACGCCTCCACGAGGGCGAGCGGCAGGGGCCGCAGCGTCGCCAGCAGCTCCGCGGCGAAGGGAGGGTAGGTGAAGTGCATCCGGTCCGGTGCAGATGCCGCGTAGAGGTCGTGACCGCTCAGCAGTGCGCCCGTGGCGGCCCAGTACACCTGGAAGTCGGGGAGTCGGAGCGTCGGCGGCTGCCGCCACTGGGACAGCAGGACCAGGAGAGTGTCACGGCTCTCGTAGGCGAGGACGGCGACGGTGGGTACAGCTGCCAGCCTTCGGACGGCGGCTCGAACTCGGGAGCGCGAGGTCACCCTTGCTCCTCACGCCGCCGTGCGGGCCTTGCGTGCCGGTCTGCACATCTCGTGGTCTCCGGTTCTGCAGCCGCGTATCTCTCACCGTAAGCCAGCGACGGACGTCTCGTTGGGACGTTGCGGACAACGCACCGGACCTACGTCAGTTCCCTGAGGCGCCCTCCGACGGTTGCAGTGGGACGAGGCTGCGCAGAGAGTGCGCGGAGAACAAGGAGGCAGCACATGGCCGGTGCCGACGGAACCGAAGGCGCGCCTCACCTCGCCGGGCACGAGCCGCTCGTGCTCGACCTCGGCCAGGTCCGCGCCGCGGACGTCCCCCTCGTCGGAGGCAAGGCCGCCAACCTCGGCGAGCTGGTCGGCGCCGGCATTCCCGTCCCGACGGGCTTCTGCGTGACGACGGCCGGCTACGACAGCATCGCGTCTCGTGAGGGCCTCGACGCCGTGCTCACCGCGCTCTCTGCCACGTCCCCGTCCGACGGTCCGGCGCTCGCCGCACTCGCGGAACGGGCCCGCTCCGCGGTCGCCCGGGCGCCCGTGCCGGCCCAGGTGGCCGATGCCGTCCGGGCTGCGTACGACGCGCTCGGTCCGCGTCGCCCGGTCGCGGTGCGCTCGTCCGCGACCGCCGAGGACCTGCCGTTCGCCAGCTTCGCCGGGCAGCAGGACACGTACCTGAACGTGGTCGGCGCCGACGAGGTGCTCGACGCGGTGCGGCGATGCTGGGCGTCGCTCTGGACCGAGCGTGCTGTCAGCTACCGCGCGGCCCAGCGGATCGACCCGCGGTCCGTCCGCCTGGCGGTCGTCGTCCAGG
>JBKHWX010000050.1:0-5558 GCA_046566325.1 Actinomycetes bacterium
CGTCGAGGCCGGCGTCCACGAGGTCGTTGAGCCAGCCGATCGTCGCCTGGCCGGTCACGAGCGCGCCGGCGAGGAGGGCAGCGGTACGCGCGTCGGCGCCCCCCGCCAGACCCAGCGCCGTCCCGAACGCCGTCACCGCGACCGTGGGCAGCGGGTGGCACGCTCGCAGCAGCGCGGGCACCAGCACGCGCACAGTCTTGCCGTCGGTCAGGACAGGGCCGCCGGTGGCGGGTCGAGCGGTGGCTCCGGGGCGGACGGCGCCCGCATGGCGGTCCGCAGCAGCAGGTCCTCGCGGGCGCGGCGCACCAGGTCCTCGACCCCGCCGCCGTCCCATGGCTCGAGGACGGCATGTCCGGCGGTCACGCGGCCCGGCCAGACGGGCGGTGGCACGGGAGACGCCTCGACGAGGCGGGCACGCACACGTCGCTCCAGCTCGCCGGGCCGCATCCCGGTCCCCGGGCCCACGACCACGAACTCGTCACCGCTCCCCCGCGAGACGACGTCACTGCCTCGTGTGCCCGTCCGCACGGCGTCGGCCACCGCCAGCAGCACCTCGTCGCCGGCCGCGTACCCGAGCAAGTCGTTCACGTGGGCGAGCTGGTCGACGTCCACGACGAACGCGTGCAGCGCGTCACCGCGCCGGCGGACGTCCGGCAGCAGGTACGAGGTCAGCAGGTGCAGACCCGTCCGGTTGACGCATCCGGTCAGCTCGTCGTGGAGGCTCCCCGCGCGTGCGACCGCGTCCGCCTGCGCCAGGCAGCGCCGGACGGCGCGCCGGTAGCCGAGGGCGTGCCAGCAGGCCACGGCGACGAGCGGCGGCAGCGCGAGGACCGGCCAGAAGCTCTGCAGCGCGACCGAGACCGCGGGTACGGCGAGACCTGCGGTGGCCGCGACGACCGCGGCGGGCGACAGAACGGCTCCGGGCGACAGGACGTCGTCGGCGGGCACGCCGACGACGCGCGCATGTTCGGGCCGAAGCGGCACGCGCTCGTCCGCCGCCTCTGCCTGCACCGGAACCATCCACCACCCTGACGACATCCTCGGGACGCCGTGCCCCGGTCGGGGTCAGACTAGCGACGCGCTCGGGCGCGTCCGGTCGGCCGCGGTGGCCTTTCACCTGCTCGGACGACGGCTCTCCCCTGCGCTGCCCTGGGCCCGGTCGGACGGCCTCGCGTCGGAGCGTTCCGCCGGACGATAATCGCTCGCCGTACCCATCCCGTCGGGCAGGAGGACGTCCCATGACCACGCGACTCAACCCGTACCTCAGCTTCCGTGACAACGCGCGCCAGGCCATGGAGTTCTACAAGTCGGTGTTCGGTGGCGACCTCACGACGAGCACCTTCGGTGAGTTCTCCGCCAGCCAGGACCCGGCCGAGCAGGACAAGACCATGCACGCGCAGCTGACCACCGAGGGTGGCCTGACGCTGATGGCGTCCGACACCCCGAACGGCATGGACTACACCCCTGGGAACAACTACTCCGTCTCGCTCAGCGGGGACGACGAGGCGGAGCTGCGCGGGTACTGGGACAAGCTTTCGGACGGCGGCACCGTGCAGATGCCGCTGGACAAGGCCCCCTGGGGGGACTACTTCGGGATGTGCATCGACAAGTTCGGCGTGAGCTGGCTGGTCAACATCACCGGCGGGCAGGGGTCGTAGGGCTCGATGCGTCACGAGGTCACGGACGACGACACCGCGGCGGCGCTGGGCAGCGGCGACGTGCCGGTGCTCGCCACCCCGCGGCTGGTCGCCTGGATGGAGGCGGCGACCGTGCTGGCCGCCGCGGACCTCCTCGGAACCGGCCAGACCACCGTCGGCACCGCGCTCCGGGTCGAGCACCGCCGGCCGACGCCGGTGGGTGAGCATGTCGAGGTCACCGCGACGCTCGCCAGCCAGAGCGGACGTCGTCTGACCTTCGGCGTCAGCGCGGTCGACAGCGGCGGGCAGGTCGTCGGAACGGGTGAGATCGACCGGGTGACCGTCGAGCGCGAGGCGTTCCTCGAGGCCGCGTCGGCAGCTCTCCGCGCGGAGTGACCCGCCACCCGCTTCGGTAGGGGCGCCGTGGGCCGGGGGGTAGCGACGGGCTGTCGCGGCTTGCGACCGGGCTGTGCTGACGGATCGTCCTCGTCGGGGACCCGCCGAGCGGCGCCGACGGGGACACCGCAAACTGGGGGACATTCCGTCCCGATCCCGGCAGCGGCCAGGCGTGACAGTCCTCCCATACCCCCGACGAGGAGTTCCGGTCCGAGGTGAACGAGAGCGCACGAGCAAGGGCGACCGACGCCGCCGCCGAAGGAGAGCACGCCGAGTCCGGCGCCGCCGACCGGCACGAGCCGGTAGAGCACGACGCGTCGGAGATCAGCTACGAGGGGCAGCGGTACCCGGCGCGGCCGCGACGGCTACGGCCACGCGCGCAGCTCGCCGCGGACCGCAAGTGGCGCACCTTCGGCCGCCGCACCCCCGACGGGAGGAACCCGGCCTACGTGAGCTGGCTCGTCAAGGAGTCGATGCTCAACGACGCCGACCTGCTCAGCCGCCAGCTGTCGGGAAGCCCGGCGATGTGGCGCAACCCCTACGCGCAGCCGGACCCCCGGCGAGCGGTGTCGACGGCATCCGTGTGGTTCACCGCCTACCCGATCTCGCTGATCACCCGGCCCGGTGAGTCCTTCCTGGCGGCCGTCGGGAGCGAGGACCTCTGGCGAGCCTTCCAGACCATCGGCATCGACGGCATCCACACCGGCCCGGTCAAGCGCGCCGGCGGGATCTCCGGCTGGGACGTGACGCCGAGCGTCGACGGCCACTTCGACCGGATCAGCACCCAGATCGACCGGCTCTTCGGCACCGAGGACGAGTTCAGGACCCTGTGCGAGGTCGCGGACGCCTACGGGGGGTCCGTCATCGACGACGTCGTGCCCGGGCACACCGGCAAGGGCGCCGACTTCCGGCTGGCGGAGATGGCCTACGAGGACTACCCGGGGATCTACCACATGGTGGAGATCCCCGAGGAGGACTGGCACCTGCTGCCCGACGTCCCACCGGGGCGGGACGCGGTCAACCTCGACGTCGCGACGGAGACCAAGCTCGCCGACAAGGGGTACATCATCGGCGCCCTCCAGCGCGTGATCTTCTACTCCCCCGGGGTCAAGGAGACCAACTGGAGCGCGACGTCACCCGTCACCGGGGTCGACGGCCGCGTCCGCCGGTGGGTCTACCTGCACTACTTCAAGATGGGCCAGCCGTCGATCAACTGGCTGGACCCGACCTTCTCCGGCATGCGGCTGGTCATCGGCGACGCTCTCCACAGCCTCGCGGAGCTGGGCAGCAGCGCTCTTCGGCTGGACGCCAACGGGTTCCTCGGCGTGGAGAAGTCGGCCGAGGGCACGCCCGCGTGGTCGGAGGGTCACCCGCTGTCCGAGGCCGCCAACCATCTGATCGCGAGCATGGTCCGCAAGGTGGGCGGCTTCACCTTCCAGGAGCTCAACCTCGGCGTCGAGGACATCCTCAACACGGGGCGCGTCGGGGCGGACCTATCCTACGACTTCGTCAACCGCCCCGCCTACCACCACGCCCTGGCGACCGGGGACACCGAGTTCCTGCGCCTGACGCTGCGGACCTCCCTGGCCATCGGGGTGGAGCCGGTCACCCTCGTGCACGGCCTGCAGAACCACGACGAGCTCACCTACGAGCTGGTGCACTGGTCGACGGTGCACGCGCGGGACCGCTACCGGTTCCGCGGGCGCGACGTCACCGGCGAGGACCTCGCCGAGACCATCCGGGCCGACCTGCTGCGCCACCTCACCGCGCCGTCCGCCGACTACAACCGCGTCTTCACCACGAACGGCATCGCCTGCACCACCACCTCGGTGATCGCTGCGACACAGGGCCACACCGACCTCGGCCGCATCAGCGAGTCGGCGGTCGAGCCGATCCGCCGCGCCCACCTCCTGCTCGCGATGTTCAACGCCTGGCAGCCCGGGGTCTTCGCCCTCTCCGGCTGGGACCTCGTCGGCATGCTGACGCTTCCCGAGCAGGACGTCCGCGACCTGACCGCGACCGGGGACACCCGGTGGATCGAACGAGGCGCGCACGACCTCCTCGACGTCGACCCGGACGCGACGTCCTCGTCCAGCGGCATGCCCCGCGGACGCTCGCTCTACGGGTCCCTGCCCCAGCAGCTGGAGCAGGAGGGCTCGTTCGTCAACCGGCTGAAGGCGCTGCTGGAGCTGCGCGCCCGGCACGAGCTCGCGACCGCCACGCAGATCGACGTCCCCGACGTCGCCCACCCGGGCATGCTCGTGATGGTGCACAGGCTGGACGGCGGCGACGCGTCCCGCTCTGACGCGCTCATGCAGGTGACCATCCTGAACTTCACCGGAGAGGCGATCGAGGGGACCGTCCGCTCCGACGCCTTCACCCCCCGGATGGCCGTCGTCGACGCGGGCAACGACAGCGAGATCGGCTGGGTGGACGACATGCACAGCTTCGGCGTCTGGCTGAGCCCGTACGGCGGCCTGTTCCTGCTGCTGCGCGACCCGAGGGCCGAGGGGGACGACGTCCGGGAGGCGGACCGCTCAGCGTGATCCGTCAGCCACGGGAGCTTTCCTGTTGGACGACGGCCGCTGCCGTCACGAGAGGACGCCTCAGCCGCGCCGGACCAGCTCCACCGCCAGGACATGCTTGTAGGGTCCGCGGTTGCCGTCGTCAAAGCCTGAGCGGATACCTTGCGGAACAGCGGACAGGACGTTCGCGGGCCCCGGCGGCGCAGGCAACCGAGGCCGGAACCGCTCGACATTGCGCTTCAACCGGCGGCTCAGGCAGGACGCGGTGTCAACACGTCGAACCATTCGGGTCAGGAGCTCGCGATGACGTCACTGAGGAAGACCGCGCTCGTCGCGGGCATCTTCTACCTGGTCACCTTCGTCTCAATCCCGACCCTCGCTCTCTACGGGCCGGTACACGAGACCAACTTCATCGTCGGTCCCGGCCCTGACGCTCCGGTCAGGGTCGGCGCGTTCCTGGAGATCGTGGTCGCCCTCGCCGGCATCGGCACCGCCGTCACGCTGTACCCGGTGGTCAAGCGGCAGAACCAGGGCGCCGCACTCGGTTTCGTCGGGACGCGGGTGCTCGAAGCAGCCGGCATCACCACAGGCGTCGTGGCCCTCCTGACCCTGGTCGGCCTGCGGCAGGCCGACGCTTCCGGAGCGGAGGCGGCGGCGCTCCTCACTACCGGGAAGGCGCTCGTCGCCACGTACGACGCGGCGTTCCTGCTCAGCCAGAGCCTCATGCCCGTCTTCAACGCGCTGTTGCTGGGATCGCTGCTGTACCGGTCCCGGCTGGTGCCACGAGTCCTTCCTGGGCTGGGACTCGTCGGAGCACCCCTGCTACTCGCCTCAGACCTCGCGATCCTCTTCGGCGTGCTCGACCGCCTGTCGCCGCTGGCGGCGGTCGCCGCGCTCCCGATCGCGCTGTGGGAGTTCTCGCTGGGCGTCTGGCTCGTGGTGAAGGGCTTTCGGCCGGTCCCGATCCTCACATCCGGAATCCCGCAGCCGCATGGGAACT
>JBKHWX010000051.1:0-18186 GCA_046566325.1 Actinomycetes bacterium
TGACGTGCTGGTACGCGACCTGGATCGGCACCTCGCCGACGTAGGGACGCCGTCCCGTCAGCATCTCGAAGAGCATGATGCCGGCGGCGTAGACGTCGGTGCGGGCGTCCGCGATCCCGCGCAGCACGAGCTCGGGGGACAGGTACGCGACCGTGCCGATCAGCATCCCGGTCGAGGTCCCGGTGTGCGCGCTGCTCGCCGCCCTGGCGAGGCCGAAGTCCGCGACCTTGACGCCGCCGTCCTCGGTCAGGAGCACGTTCTCCGGCTTCACGTCCCGGTGCACGATGCCGGCGCGGTGGGCCGCTGCCAGGGCGTCGAGCACGGGTGCGAGGAGGTCGAGCGCCTCGCCGGGCGGGAGCGGGGCTCGCTCGTCCAGGAGGTCCCGAAGCGTCCTGCCTGGCACCAGCTCCATCGCCAGGTAGACGGCGCCGTCGTCCGTGCCCTGGTCGTACACCGCCACGATCGACGGGTGGGACATCCGCGCGGCCGACTTCGCCTCCCGGTGGAACCGTGCGACGAACTGCTCGTCGTCCGCCAGGTGCGGGTGCATCACCTTGAGGGCGACGTCCCGGTCGAGCCGGTTGTCGGTGGCGAGGTACACGGTGGCCATCCCGCCGCGGGCGATGCGCGACTCGACGGTGTACCGCCCGTCGAGCACGCGACCCACGAGCGGGTCCGACAGCGTCGTGTCCACGGCGGGGAGTCTACGGTCGGCCGAGGCCCACCCCGGGGAGGCGCGGCGGGGGGTGAAGCCGGTCCCTCACGTGCAGCGGCTCCGTCAGGCGAACCGCTTCCGCAGCGCCTGGACGTTCGCCACGTACTGCTTCGTATCGGCGTACATCCCCTTGGTCCGAACGGACGTGATGCCCTGGTAGTAGGCGGCTACGGCGGTCGGGACGTCACCCGTCGACCGAAGGTGCGAGCGCAGCACGAGGACGCCGGCCGTCGCGTTGTCGTGCGGGTCCCGCAGGTCGAGGGTCCGGCCGGCCATCCCGGAGGCCCAGTCGCCGGCTGACGGGATGACCTGCATCGCGCCGATCGCGTTCGCCGAGGAGACGACCCGGTGGTTGAAGCCGGACTCCTGGTACGCCACGGCCTGGGCGAGGGCCGGGTCGACGCCGAGGGTGCGGGCGGTGTCGGCGATGATCGCCTGCATCGCCGCTCGGCTGGGGACCGAGCCGGGCGCCGGGCGGCTCGCGCTCGCGGCCGGGCTGCTCGCGGTCGCGCCGGGCAGCGAGAGCTGCTGGCCCGCCCGGATGAAGCCACGGGCGTCCAGGCCGTTGGCGGCGATGATCGTCGCCTGGGAGACCCCGGTGCGCTGCGCGATCGCTCCCACCGTGTCGCCTCGCTGCACGGTGTACGTGGCGGCGCCGCTGGAGGACCCGGCGGCGGACGGCGACGGCAGCGTCAGCACCTGGCCGGCCAGGATGAAGCCGCGCGAGTCGAGGCCGTTGGCCGAGATGATGCTGGCCTGCGACACCCCGGAGCGAAGGGCGATGTGGCTGACCGTGTCTCCCGGCTGGACGCGGTAGCTTGTGTCCGCGAGAGCCGGACCGGCCGTCAGCGCGGACCCGAGCGCGGCCGTGAGCAGCAGCGGCAGACCGGCTGCGGCGCGCCGCCCCAAGCGGCACCTCAGCGACCGCCGAGGCGACGGCGTTGCTTCCGGTCGGGTTCCCTCGCCTGCAGCTAGGTTCGCCATCACGGGTCCTCGCTCTCGCGGAGTCGCGGGTCGTTCTGTGACAGTTGTGACGATCTTGGTGACGAGAAGTTACACGAAACATGACGCGCCGGCGACTTCGAACCGTCTCGGGATCGCCTCCGTGCATGCTGTCCGCGCCCCCCGCCTACGCTGCCTGCGTGAGTCAGCAGCAGGCCGGGTCCGACGACCTGGACGACGTCATCTCCGACTGGCTTTCCCTCCCGGACGTCGCGGCGCACCTGGGCACCACGCTGAGCCGCGTGCGTCGGATGCTGGACGACCGGCTTCTCGTGGCGGTGCGACGGGGGTCGCCGAAGGTCGCGTCGGTGCCGCGGGCACTCGTGGACCCGGAGCCGTTGCCGGAGCTGCCCGGCACTCTCAGCGTGCTGATGGACTCCGGTTTCGACCTCGACGAGGCGCTGCGCTGGCTGTTCACGCCGGACCCCAGCCTTCCCGGAACGCCCCTGGAGAACCTTCGGGCGGGACGCAAAACCGAGGTCCGCCGGCGCGCCCAGGCACTGGCGTTCTAGCCGTGCGTTCCGCCACCGCCATCGTGCGGACCTACAACTCGGCAGGGACCGTCGCCGCGGCTCTGCGCAGCCTTCGGGAGCAGACCGTCCCTGTGGGGGTCGTCGTCGTCGACTCCGGGTCGGACGACGACACCCTCTCCGTCGTCGAGGGCTACGCGGACGCGGTGGTCCACCTCCCGCGGGCCGACTTCACCTACGGGCGCGCGTTGAACAGGGGTGCCGAAGCCGCCCCTGCGCCGGTGCACATCGCACTCTCGAGCCACTGCGTCCTGCCGCGGCGGGACTGGGTGGAGCGGGCGGTCCGCCACGTCCAGGGGGGTGCCGTCGCAGTGGGCGGCCAGCACCTGGACGGCGACCGGGAGCGTCTCCGTTCGCCCTTCAGTGCCGACCACGCGTACCTCGTCTCCCACCCCTTCTGGGGACTGAGCAACCACGCGTCCGCCTGGTCGCGGGACGCATGGCTTCGCCACCGGTTCGACGAGACCCTGAGGGCCGCGGAGGACAAGGAGTGGAGCTGGCGGGCGACAGCGGACGGCGGGCACGTCGTCGTCGACCCGGGCCTCACGGTTCCGGCTCGGCACCGGCGGTCCGCCGGGACCGTTCACTACTACAGGCGCCTCGTCCGGGAGATCACCGCCCTTCCGCGCCCGCTCCCGTCGTACGGCCTGCAGAACGCGGCGCTGGACCTGGTCCGTGCACTGCCCGACGACCCCCTGGTCGGCGCCTCACGGCGGCTCGGCCGTACTCGGCTGATCAAGGTGGCAGCGCGCTGGTACGGAGGCAAGCGCGTACCGCAGGCGCTGGAGGCAGTGCCGTCGGGTCTCTGCGTTCCAGGGTGTCGGTGCGGCCCGGCGTCTGGAGTCAGCACAGCGTCTGGAGTCAGCCCGGCGTCTGGAGTCAGCCCGGCGTCTTGAGTCAGCACAGCGCCTGGAGTCGGCACAGCGTCGTAACGGGCGGCCGCTGCCCCGTCGCGTCCTCGCCTCGGCCCAGACCGGTCAGGCGCTCCTCGCCGTCGCCGTCGTTGTCAGCGCGAGCAGCACCTCGCGTGCCTCGGCGTCCAGCGGTGCCCCCTCGAGCGCCGCCCGCGCCGTCCGGACCAGCTCGTCGATCATCGCCTCGGTGGCCCGGGGGGCGCCGGTCGACTCCAGCACCGAGCGCAGCGCCTCGACGTCGTCGTCGTCCAGCCCGGGGTCGCCCAGCGATGCCTCGACCATGCGCCGCCGCCGCTCGTCCGCCCGCTCCAGCGCGAGGGCGACGAGCACGGTCCGCTTCCCCTCGCGCAGGTCGTCGCCGGCAGGCTTGCCGGTCTCGGCGGGGTCGCCGAAGACGCCGAGGACGTCGTCCCTCAGCTGGAACGCCTCACCCAGCGCGACGCCGTACCGCGAGTAGACGGCGAGGACGTCGGCCGGCGCACCCGCCAGCGTGCCGCCGATGAGGAGGGGGTGCTCGACCGTGTACTTGGCCGACTTGTAGCGGATCACTCTGCGGGCGAGCTCGACCGGCCCTTCGGACAGGTGGTCGGCGACCCCGCGCGCAGCCGATGCCTGGGCGAGCACGTCGAGGTACTGGCCGGCCATGAGCTGCGACCGCATCCGGTCGAGCAGCCGCGTCCCGGCACGCGCCCGCTCGGGGTCGACACCGAACGCCGGCCCGTCCTCGCTGAGGGCGGTCGAGAACAGCTCGTCGTTCCAGGACAGGCAGAGGTCGCCGGCGAGGATGGCGGACGCGGTGCCGAACTGGTCGGCGTCCCCCTCCCAGCCCGAGTGCACGTGGAGGTGGGCGAACTGCCGGTGCATCGCCGCGCGCCCGCGCCGGGTGTCCGAGCGGTCCATCACGTCGTCGTGGAGCAGCGCCGCGGCCTGGAACAGCTCGAGCGAGGCGGCCACGCGGACGGCGAGAGCGCCGTCCGCCCCGCCCGCGCCGCGCCATCCCCAGTAGCAGAATGCGGGCCGGAGCCGCTTGCCCCCCGAGACCAGCTCCGCTATCGCGTCGACGAGGGGTCCCGTCTCCGGGCCGACCTCCCGCAGCACGGCCCTCTGGTGGTCGAGCACCTCGTCGAGGACGGCCTGCACGCGGGTCCGCAGGTCGCGGACGTCGAGCGGCGACACGTCCTCGCTGATCTGCTGGACCACACGTCGAGCCTAGGCTCCGGGCCGGACAGCACCGACGACGAGGGACGGCCGGCAACGGGGGGTGGGCCGCCCCGTAGGCTTGCCTCGTGGCCTTGGGCATGCCGTCGACGATCGGGAGCGACGAGCCGACCCTCGTCGACACCATGAGCCAGCTCCTCGCCCGCGGCGGCAGCTCGTTCTCGTTCGAGTTCTTCCCTCCGAAGGACGACGCCGGCGAGGCCGCGCTCTGGGCGTCCATCCGCAGGCTGGAGCCCCTCGCGCCGACGTTCGTCTCCGTGACCTACGGGGCCGGCGGGACGACCAGGGACCGAACCGTCCGGATCACCGGAAGGATCGCGACCGAGACCACGCTGACCCCCGTGGCGCACCTCACCTGCGTCTCGGCCCCACGGTCGGAGCTGCGCCGCGTCGTCGGCGAGTACGCGGCCGCAGGCGTCCACAACATCCTTGCGCTGCGCGGCGACCCCCCGGGGGGCCCCGGTGCCGAGTGGGTGCCCCACCCGAACGGCCTGACCCACGCCGTGGAGCTGGTCGAGCTCGTCCGGAGCCTCGGCCGGTTCAGCGTCGGCGTCGCGGCGTTCCCGTACCGGCACCCGGAGTCGCCCGACCTCGACCACGACGCCCGCGTGCTGGCGATGAAGGCCGACGCCGGCGCCGAGTTCGCGATCACCCAGCTCTTCTTCGACTCCTCGGCGTACTTCAGCCTGCTGGAGCGGGCCGAACGGCACGGGGCGCGCATCCCGGTCATCCCCGGGCTGATGCCGATCACCAGCATGTCGCAGATCGAGCGGTTCGCGCTGCTCGGCGGCACCCCGGTGCCGGAGCCGCTGATCAGGAGGCTGCACGCCGTGGCCGACGACCCCAAGGCGGTTCGTCAGGTGGGCATGGACGCCGTCACCGAGCTCGCCCAGCAGCTGCTGGACGGCGGAGCGCCCGGCCTGCACTTCTACACGCTCAACCGGTCCACCGCCACGCTCGAGGTCTACCGGGCGCTGGGGCTGCACGCCCGCGGGAGCCACCAGCCGGCGGCCCGCTAGCCGGTTGGACCGCGCCCAGTACGAGGACCGATGGCGCCGGGTGCACCGCCTCGGGGCGACGGCCGGTGGTCCGCTCGTTCCCGCCTGGCTGGCCGTCGTGCAGGCGCTGGCCCGGCCCCTCGCCCGCCGTGGTGTGCCACCGACCGGCCTCACGGTCGCGGGGCTGGTCCTGGCGTGCCTGGCGGCCGTCGTCGCGCTCGTCCACGCCCGCTGGGCGCTGCTCGCGGGCGCGCTCGTCCTCGCGTCCGGTCTCGCCGACGCCCTGGACGGCGCGGTGGCCCTGCTGCGGGACCGGCCGAGCAGGTGGGGCGCGGTGCTGGACGCGGGTGCGGACCGGCTCTCCGAGCTCGCCTTCGCCGGCGTGCTCTGGGGGCTGGGCGCCGACGCCAGATGGCCGGCGGCGGCGATGGCCGCCAGCTGGTGGCTGGAGTACCTGCGCGAGCGGGCGTCGTCCACCGTGTCGGGTGCGCCTGTCGTCGTGACGGTGGGGGAGAAGCCGACCCGTGTCGTCGTGGTGGCGATGTTCGCGCTCGCCGCCGATGCCGTGCCGCACGCCGCGGCGGCGTGGGCGACGGCCGGTGCCGCCGTCTGGCTGCTGGCGAGCGTCGTCGGCCTTGTGCAGCTCGGCCTCGCCTGGGGCAGGCTCGACGCGTGAGCGCGCGAGCCGTCGGTCACGCCGCCTCCCTTCCCCCCGGGGACCGCGGGTGAGCGCGCTCGACGCCATCCCCGAGGCGCTGCCGCCGCGCACGCGGACGGCGTGGATGGACTCGGCGCGGGTGCTCGCGATCGCCGCGGTCGTCCTCATCCACGTCCTCGCGCCCACGGTCGGCGGTCGTGGGCTCGAGGTCGGAAGCCCGGGCTGGTGGGTCGCGAACCTGCTCAACTCCGCGTCCCGGTGGTCGGTCCCGGTGTTCCTGATGATCAGCGGGGCCCTCGCGCTCGACCCCGCGAAGGTGTCCCGTCCGCGCGACTTCTACCGCAAGCGCTGGCAGCGGATCGGCGTCCCCCTCGTGTTCTGGACCGCCTTCTACCTGCTCTTCCGCCGGTTCGTGCTCGACCCCGGCCTGACGGCGCAGGAGGCCGCGTCGGACGTGGCGCGGGGAGCGCCCTTCCTGCAGCTGTACTTCCTCTACATCCTGGCCGGGCTCGTGCTGATCACACCGTTCCTCAAGGTGTTCACGCGGCACGCCACCTGGCGCATGCAGCTCGGGTTCGGCGCCGTGCTGCTCGCCCTCGGCCTGGCCGACCAGGTGATGAGCTACCTCGGCGGCGTGGGGGAGCCCAACGCCGCCACCCGGTTCCTGCCCTTCGCCGGGTACTACGTGCTGGGGTGGTGCCTGCGGGACCTGGTCGTCCACGGACGGGCCCAGGCGTGGTGCTGGGCAGTGCTCGTGCTCTCGGTGGGCGTCACCGCCGGTTTGGCCGCCGTGGCCGGCTTCGGGCAGATCGGCCGGTACGCCTACGGCTTCCTCTCGCCGTCCGTGGCGGCCATGTCCATCAGCGCATACCTGCTCCTGCACGCCCACCTGCGACGGCCGCAGGGGATCGCCGAGCGGTGGATCGGCCCGGGCGCGCCGCTGGCGTTCGGGGTGTTCCTCGTCCACGGGGCGCTCGTGTTCTGGTTCCGTCGCGTGATCGGGGTGCCGCACGACGCCGTCGGTGTGGCGGCCGGCGCCGTCGTCCTCACGGTGGGGTACTCGCTCGTCTCTGCCGTGATCACGTGGGTCCTGCTCAAGATCCCGTATCTCCGGACGGTGTTCGGAGAGCCGCCATGGCCCGTCAAGCGCGTGCGCCGAGCGGGATAGCCGCGGCTGGGCAGGCCGCGGCGTGGGTCGCCGCCGTCAGGCGGGGCCGACCAGACCGGCGACGATCTGCGCCGAGAGCCCGACCAGGGGAAGGCCTCCCCCCGGGGTGCGCGGAGCCGCCGACCAGGAACAGCCCGCGGACCCCGGTGGCGTTCGCCGGCCGTAGGAACGCCGACCGCAGCCCGTTGCTCGAGCTGCCGTAGATCGACCCGCCCACGCTGTTCGTCTCGCGCTCGACGTCCGCGGGGGTGCGAAGGTGGCGCCAGAGGAGGCGGCCCCGGACGTCCAGCCCCCGGTGGGCCATCACGTCGAGGACGTGGTCGGCGTACCCGTCGGCGAGCCCGGCCGCCTGCCAGTCGACGCCGCGCGCCTGCTTGCCCGGCCGGTGGGGCGGCGCGCTGACCAGCACGAACCAGGCCTCGCTGTCGTCGTCCGGCCTCGTGACCGGGTCGTCCGGTGCGCTGACGTAGACAGCGGGGTCGGGCACGGGCCGAGGACGACGCGCCTGCCGGCCCGTGCCGAACACCGAGTCGAACTCGTCGTCGTAGTCGGCCGGGAAGAGCACCGTGTGGTGACGCAGGCCCGGCGTACGCCCCCGGAGAGCGAGCAGCAGGACGAACCCCGACAGCGAGGGGACGGCGCGGTGCAGCCGCGGGGCGACCCGCCTCGCCGCCCGAGGTGGCAGCAGGCCGGAGACGAGGTGAGCGACGTCGACCGCCGACACCACGACGTCCGCGTCGAGGCGCTCGCCGTCCGCGAGGCGGACGCCGGTGGCCGCGCCGCCGTCCACGTCAAGCGAGCTGACCTCGGTGCCCGTGCGGACGACGACACCCACCTGGTCGGCGCGCTCGGCCAGCGCCGCGACCAGCCGGCGCAGGCCGCCGCGGACGTACCAGCAGCCGAACGCCTGCTCGACGAACGGGATGGTGGCGAGAGCAGCGGGCGCGCGGCGGGGGTCGGACCCGGTGTACGTGGCATAGCGGTCGAGCATGGTGCGCAGGTGGGGATGCTCCAGGTAGCGCCGACCGAGGTCGCGCAGCGACAGCCACGGCGCGATCGTCCGCAGGTCGCCGAGGCGGGTCGCATAGCGCGCGAGGGTCGAAGGCCCGGAGACCGGGGAGCCGAGGAAGGTGTCGCGGGTGGCGTCCCAGATCCTGCCTGCCCGGGCGAGGAGGGTGAGCCACTGCTCGCCCGTCCCGGGGCCGAGGACGGCGTCGAAGCCGCGGCGCACGCGCGCTCGGTCGGCGTTGGGCACGTCGAGCTCGGTGCCGTCGGAGAAGCGGTAGTGGAAGGCCGGGTCCACCTCGACCAGCTCGACGTGCCGCTCGAGCCCGGGGCCGGTGGTGGCGAACAGGTCGCGGTACACGGCCGGCAGCGTGAGCAGGCTCGGGCCGGTGTCGAAGCCGAAGCCGTCCCGCTCGTACCAGCCGGCCTTGCCCCCGACCGTCGGCGCCTGCTCCAGGAGCGTGACGGCGTGGCCTGCGGCAGCCAGCCGGATGGCGCTGGCCAGGCCCCCGACACCGGCACCGACCACGATCACCCGGGCCATCGGCGACCTTCGGGCAGGACCGAACCGCGTACGAGCGGCCGGCGGTCGTCGACCGGGAGCACGGGGCGGCCCTTCCAGCGCAGGGTGCCTCGGCGCCGTCCGCGGAAGGAGCGGGCGGTCAGGTAGGCGAGGGCGGCGACCGAGAGCGGGTGCGCGACCGCGTCGGGCCAGACCTGCGCGCCCGTGCGTCGTCCCGTCACGACCCTGCCGGCCACCCCCGCGGCGTACCCGACGAGCCCGGCCCGGCTGCCCGCGAGCGCCGCGACCGGTGGGACGACGTAGGCCAGGCCGAGCAGGACCAGCGTCGCTATGGCGGCGGCCGGTGAGCCGAAGGCCGCCCAGAGCGACTTGGCATAGCCGTCGCGCAGCTCGGCCCATCCGCTGTACATGCGGCAGGTGGCGAGGCTCGTGCCGTCGGTGACCGTCCCGCGGCCGCCCGCGGCCTTGACGGCGCGCAGCAGGGCGAGGTCGTCCAGGACCTGGTCGCGCACCGCCTCGTGGCCCCCGGCGCGGCGGTAGGCGTCCGCGTCGACGGCCAGCAGCTGTCCGTTGGCGGCGCCGAGGGAGGGAAGGCTGCTGCGCTCCGCGGTCCGCAGGGGCAACGTGGTCAGCCACGACCACTGCAGGAGCGGCTGGACGAGTCGCTCCGCGACGCTCTCCGTGAGCTGTCGTGGATAGGGGGAGACGAGGTCGAGGCCGGTCGACCGGAGCTGGGCGACCGTGGCGGCCACCGCGTGCGGCTCGAGCCGGACGTCGGCGTCGACGAAGACGAGCACCGACCCCGTCGCCGCGGCGGCGAGCTGGTGGCAGGCGAAAGGCTTGCCGAGCCAGCCCGGCGCAGTGGCGGCGCCGGTGAGGAGGCGGACTCGGGGGTCGGCGGTCGTGAGCCGTCGGACGACGCCCGCGGTCCCGTCGGTGCTGTCGTCGTCCAGGACGAGGATCTCCAGGTGGTCGACCCCCCGCTGCGCGAGCAGCGACCGCAGGCACGGTCCGACCCGGTCCGCCTCGTCGCGGACGGGCAGCAGGACGCTGACGACCTCGGTGACCGGCGGGGGCTCGGACGGGGGCACGCGCAGCAGACGGGCGTTGACCACGGTGTGGAGGGTCAGGCAGGCAGCGAGACCCGCACCGGTCCGGGTCAGGAGCCGGGTGAGCCGCCGCGCTCCACCGGAGTCGCTCATCTGCGGACCCACCGGAGGAGCGCGGGCGCCGCGACCACACCTATCGCGACGAAGCCGTAGGCGGCGACCGCGGGCCGGTCGAAGAAGACCAGGTTCGCGAGGCTGGAGCCGAGCCAGGTCCAGCCGAGAAGCACCGCGGGCACCGCGGTGTCCCCGGGGCCGCGGTCGGGGAGGGCCGCGTGCAGGGCTGCCTGGATCACGACGGCCACCAGCAGCCAGCCGGCGAAGTTCGTGAGCGGCACCCCCTCGACACCGGGCAGGCTCGGCTGCGGGAAGGTCCACCGCCAGTGGCCGGCTGTCACCATCTGCGGGTCGAGGAAGAGGTCCCACGCGGCCAGCAGCCAGGCCGCCGCGGCGACGGCGACGACGTCGTGTCGCAGGCCCGGCAGCCGGTGGGGACGGCGCCGCCGTGAGCCCGGCAGCCGGTGGGGACGGCGCGGCCATGGGCGCGGCAGCCCGCTGGCGACGGTACGGCCGGCGAGCAGGCACGGGTAGGCCATCATCACCCAGGCGAGCGGCACGAGCAGGGGCACGCCGAGGAGCTGCGGCCCGAGCGTTCCCGTGTAGGTGTACGAGCCGAACGGGTAACCGGAGGCCATTCCGACCGCTTCGGCCAGCAGGCCGAGGCCCCCGCCGACGGCCACGAGGACGGCGGCCGCCCTCGCTCCCCAGGTCGCGGCCGCCGAGGTGACGCTCGCCGCGCAGAAGGTCACCACGCTCACTGCCGTGACGACGACGAGCGGGGGATTCGTGGCTGCGGACGGGTCGCCGTCCAGGAGCGGGTACGCGACCTGGCTGAGCACGGCCACGCCGGTGAGGACCCGGGCGAGCAGAAGCAGGCGGTGGTCGGTGCTCCGCTGGGCCGCGACGGTCACAGCCGGACTGCTCGGCGTTCTCGCCGGCGCCGCCAGGCCCGGAGCCTCGACAGCAGCAGCAGGACGAGGACGACGCCCGTCACGAGCAGCACCGCGGCGATCGTCGCCGCGACCCACGGCGCGATGACGGCGAGGGAGACGACGCCGGCGACCGTGACGTCCTCGGCAGCGCTGACCCCGATGTTGCTCGCCGGCTCCGGGGAGGTGTTCACAGCGACCCGCAGGCCGGCCTTGACCGCGTGGCTCACGAGCGCGGTGACGCCCCCGGTCGTGGCGGCGAGCGCCTGGGCGAGCGTTCCGGCGTCCCCGGCGATCAACGCCCCGAGCGCCGCGCCGACGGCCGGCCTGATCGCCGTGTGGACGGCGTCCCAGACCGAGTCGACGTACGGGACCTTGTCGGCGACGAGGTCGACCACGAACAGGACCGCCGCTGCCACAAGGACGTCGCCGCGTTGGAGTACGTCCGGAACCTGGGTCAGCGGGACGAACCGGTCGGCCAGCCCGAGGATCAGCACGACCAGGTAGGCGTTGATCCCGCTCGCCCAACCCGAGGTGAACACCCAGGGCAGGATCTCCATCGTTCCCTCTCCGGCGTCTCGCTAGGGGGTGCGCCCTCGGTAGGTCCCGTGCACCGACAGCACGCGGAACCGTGCGAACAGCTCCTCGGCGTACCAATCCTCGCGTGCGGTCCGGCGGACCACCGTCCGGTGTGCCTCCCGGCCGGAGGCGAAGGCCGTCAGGGCGCCGGCGTCCCGCCAGATGCTGAACGTGCCTTGGAGGCCGAGCGGGGCCTCGCCGATCCCGATCGCGAGCCGGAGCCCGTCGACCGAGTGCAGGTCGCGTGAGACGGGGGGGACGGCGCGCCAGAACGTCCGCATCTTCGTGGGCCGGATCCGTGCCCTCGTGATGCTCGCGACGGGGACGTCGTCCTGGGTGGGACGGTTGCGGCGTCTCGGGCGGTGGCGGGAGGCGCCGAAGGGCGTCGTGGCCGACCAGCGCCCCCGGCTCGCCAGCGGGGCCATCTGGACGACGAGCTGCTCGTCCGCGATGCGTCGCCAGCCACGTGCGGTGGCCGAGTGCTCGAAGGCGGCGGCGCTCCCGTCGTCCGGCCAGGTGGCGAGCAGCGCCCAGTGGCGAAGGTCGGCGTCGCGGACGCGGAACGTTCGCCCGCTCCCGGTCCCGAGCAGCTTGGTGAACGTCGCCGGCTGGCGTCGCAGGAGCACGTGGTCCGCGGCCATGCGGCCCAGCGCGAGGGGGATGCGGGAGGCCGGGACACCCCAGACGTGGAGCGTGACGAGCCGCGGAGCCTCCGCCTGGCCGTCCGTGTCCGCGCGGTCGCCGTCGCCGGCCGCGGTGTCGACTGCTCCCACCAGCCGGACCCTACTTCGCGCGGTTCGCTGCTCCCCCCACCCGCTGCCGTTCGTCCCCCCAACATCCCGGTTCGCTGACGAAGTGGTTGCCGCGGCGCCCGAAATGCCAGGAAGGAACCGCCATCGTGTCAGCGAACCCCGGGGTCACCCGATCGGAGCAACTGCTCTGCGTTCGCGTCATGCGTGGCGGACGGTGACGTCTTGTCGGTGTACGGGCACCGCCTGCTCGCCCTCCCCATGGGAGCGAGTACGCGGGGGAGGTGGTGCGCGACATGGCCGGGCACCTGCTGTCGGCGGCACCCTGACTCCAGGGGGGAATTCAGGGCGTCGTCGGGCAGGTGCTGGCTCGCTCGCCGTCCGGCGTCTCGCGGACCCTGCGCCGGTCCGGCCCCTTGCTGTCAGTCGACCTCGACGGGGTGGCCGCCGGTGATCCGCAGCAGCTCGTCGTACCGCGTGGGGAAGACTGTGCGCGGATGGCCCGCGGCAGCCCAGATCTGGTCGTAGTTCGCCAACGCGACGTCCACGAGGGTCTGCACGGGGTGGAGGTGTCCCACCGGCGCGACGCCTCCGATGACGAAGCCGGTGCGGGAGCGGACGAAGTCTGGGTCGGCGCGCTCGAGGTGGTCGACCTCGAGCAGGGCAGCCACGTGGTCGGTATCGACCCGGTGGGCGCCTGAGGTGAGCACCAGGATGGCGCGACGACCGCCGGGTGCGTGGTGGTCCCGAGCTCCGAAGATCAGAGAGTTGGCGATCTGGCCGACCTCCACTCCCAGCTGAGCAGCCGCTGCGGCAGCGGTCCGCACCTGCTTGTCGAGTATGACGACCTCGCCTGTTGCCTGTAGGTCACGCAGCGCCGCGCGGACCCGGTTCACCGCTGGATGATGTGCGAGGTCCTCGGTGTCCGCAGGGCTCTCCATGAGCAGACGGTAGCGGGTCCGGCGGTGGCCGGAGCAGGAGCGAGCGAAGAGCGACGGATGGCGATGTCGCCTGCGGACAGCTCCCTCAGCTGTGCTGCACGCAGCGGACCGCCCACGGGCGAACCTCGAGCCGCTTCTCCGGGATCGGCTCCCCGCACACCTCGCAGAGGCCGTAGCTGCCGTCCGCCAGGCGCTGTCGGGCTCGACGCACGTCGTCCAACATCGCGAGCAGCTGCTCCTGCGTCGACACGGCCGTGAGACGGTCGACCGCGATCGAGGTCCCGTCGCCGACACGCTTGCCGAACGAGATCCCGCCGACCTCGGCGGCCGGCTTGGTCAGCTCCGCGAGCTCCGCCTGGAGCCGGTGCTCCCGCTCGGCTAGGACTTGGTCGATGTCACGGGCCACCTGGTCAGGATAGGCCGAGTCGCTGCGCCGTCACGGCCCGGGGCGGTCGCCGCGCTCGCTGGCTTCGTCGCCTACGTCGCGCTCACCGCCTCCTGCCTCCTGACCACTCGGCCGCTGGCCACTGGGCGGACCGAAGGTCGGCGCCATTGTCAGTGGTGACGGCTGGACTAGGGCCGAACGGATTTTCCTGTTGTTGACGCCGGGGCCGGAGGAGGTATAGTCGAACAAAGATTCGAGACGATGCCGAGGCAGCTCTCGAACACTAACGCCGGCGAGGAGTCGCGACCTCGCCGGGGACGTCTTCAGTGCGCTGCGTTCTCGACCCCGCTGCGCCCTGGGACGTCCAGGTCAGCGGTGGGCTGCTCGGGTGGGGAAGCCCGAGCAGCCCACCGCTCACCGGACGACGGCGTTCCCCCGCCCCGTCCGAGCCCGGCCACACCTTTGCGCCGGGACGGCTGAGGACGACGGAGGGCAGCGGAGTGCGACGTTACGACGAACCCGTGCAGGTGCGTGAGGAGATCGTGCACGTGCGGGAGGGGGCGCGCGACCGTGAGAGAGCGCGCGGGCGTGAGCTGGTGGCATCGACGGGAGCCACGTCGACCGGGCGACTTCCACGTCCCGAGCGGGCATCAGGTGACGAGGGGTACAGCCTTGTGTCGACCGGGCGACTTCCACGTCCCGAGCGGGGACCAGGTGGCGAGCGGTACGGCCTTGTCCCGCAGGCGTTTCTGTGGCGCGGCCGGCTCTATGTGGTCCGCGACATCCTCGCCCACTGGTACGAGCGGCGTGCCTGGTGGTCGGAGGTTCTTGCCTTGGCCGTACATGGCCAGTCAGGTCCTCACGACGGCCTCGTGGCGGAGGAGTCGCAGAGCGAAGAGATGCCGCCGAGCGCCGACCGTGAGGTGTTTCGGGTCGAAGCGAGTGCGGGCCGTTCCGCTGGGAGCGGTGTCTACGACCTGTGCCGCTGCGGTGACACGGCGAACCCTTGGTGCCTGGTGAGAGTCAGTGACTGAACGAGGCGCGGAGCAACGGGCGCGAACAGGCACATCTGCGCAACAAGCACATCTGGAAGGAGTAGCGAGATGACGTCCCCGACGACGAGCCGTCCACCGGTTCCACATTCTGCCCTCGACCTGCTGGACCGTTCACGCGACTGCCTGGTCGTCGCCCGAAACGCGGTCTCGCCCGGAGAGCGGTACGTCGCAGCGCATCTGTCGGCGTTGCGAGCCGCGGCCGCGGTTCTTGCGGTTCGTGGCAGGCCTCGTCAGCCGGGCGGTGCCCTCAACGTCTGGCAGGTGCTTCCCCGCGTTGCGCCGGAGCTCGGGGAGTGGGCCGCGTTCTTCTCCGCGAGCGCGCCGAGGAGGGCGGCGGTCGAGGCAGGTCGTTCACATGCGGTCAGCACCCGTGAGGCCGACGACCTGATGCGAGACGCAGAGACGTTCAGCCATCGCGTCGCCGACTGCCTCGGTGTCTCCCTGCAGCTGACCGGATGACAGAGCGACACCATGACGTCATTTACGCACCTGCACGTGGCTTCGGGTTACTCCCTGCGCCACGGAGCATCGAGCCCGCAGGCACTGGTCTCTCGTGCCGCTGAGCTCGGTCTGCCGGCGCTGGCACTCACGGATCGGGACGGCGTCTACGGCGCAGTGAAGTTCGTGACCGCCTGCGTCGACGCGGGTATCGCCCCCCTGCTCGGGGTGGATCTGGCCGTTGAGCCCTCGATGCCCGAGCCGGTATCGCTACGGACCCGCCGGTCAGCTCCGGCTCGGGGTGGTGCCGTCGTGGATCCTCGGTTGCCACGAGTAACGGTGCTCGCTCACGCCGGAGGCGTGGACGACCTCCCGGCCGGTGCGGGCTGGGCTGCCCTCTGTCGTCTGGTGTCCGCTACCCATCTGCGCGGGGAGCGCGGAGAACCCGTCAGCACCATGGAGCTGGTCGGAAGGCATGCGTCAGCTTCCGGCGAAGACACTGCAGCTCCTGGGGGTTATCGGACGCTGGAGCGGGCATCGACAGGCGCCTGTCAGGAGAGCTCTGTCTCGTCTTGGAACAGTCGCATCGTCGATGACAACGGCACGGACGCCGCACTGCTGACGGTTCTTCTCGGGCCGGACTCCGAGCTCGGCAGAGCGCTCGTCAGGCGGCGGACGGATCTTGCGAGAGCAGTGCTCGCGCGATGGTACGACGTCCTTCCCCTGGGGGCGCTGGTGGTCGAGGTCGTCTGCCACCTCGGCCCGCCGGGAACCCTGGGCAGTCTCGGCCACGCGGCACAGATGCTGTCGTTCGCGAACGAGGCGGGAATTCCTGCTGTCCTGACGAATGCCGTCCGTTATGCGACACCGGACGGCGCCGTCACCGCCGACGTGCTCGACGCGGCTCGTCGGCTCGTCCCGCTGTCGCTCCGCAACACCGACCGGACGAGCGCCCGCGGCTACCTGACGAGCGCAGAGGAGATGACGAGGCTCGCTCACGAGATCGCCGCGGCTGCAGGAGCTCCCGACTCGGCGTCCGAGCTGCTGCGCGAGACCGGACGAGTGGCCGCTCGGTGCCGGCTCGACCCTGGTGCCGACATGGGTATCGGCCGAGTACACCTGCCGGAACCGCACGTCGTCGTCCCCGGCTGGGACCCTCGACGCGACGACGCGGACCAGGTTCTGCGGGAACGCTGCCAGGCAGGGGTGGGCCGCCGGTTCCCAGGGCTGAGCGAGGCGAAGCTGCGACACGTCATCACGCGCCTCGACGACGAGCTCGCCACGATCGCCGCGCTCGGGTACCCGACGTACTTCCTGACCGTCGCGGAGGTCTGCGACCTGATCCGGTCGATGGACGTGCGTGTCGCCGCCCGCGGGTCAGGCGCGGGAAGCCTCGTGAACTACCTGCTCGGCATCTCCGGCGTCGACCCGCTCGCGCACGGGCTGCAGATGGAGCGGTTCTGCACACCGCTTCGTGCCGAGCTGCCGGACATCGACATCGACGTCGAGTCCGCACGCCGCACCGAGGTGTACGAGCGCATCCTCGAGCGGTTCGGAGGGGAGCGGGTCAGCTGCGTGTCGATGATGGACACGTACCGGGTGCGGCACGCGGTGCGTGACGTCGGCGCGGCACTCGGGATGCCGCCGTCCGAGGTCGACGTCATCGCGAAGTCGTTCCCGCACATCCGGGCACGCGACGCGCGCAACGCCATCGCCGAGCTTCCCGAGCTGCGTGCGTCAGGGCTCGGCCAGGCACGCCTCGGCCTGTTCTTCGACCTGGTCGAACGGCTCGACGCCCTGCCGCGGCACGTGGCCCTGCACCCGTGCGGTGTGCTCCTGTCCGACGCCACCCTCGGGGACCGCACCCCGGTCGAGGCCAGCTGGCTCGGTTTTCCCATGAGCCAGTTCGACAAGGACGACGTCGAGGTGCTCGGTCTGCTCAAGCTCGACGTCCTCGGCATCCGGATGCAGTCCGCGATGGCCCACGCCCTCGACGAGATCAGGCGCGTGGACGGCGCCGGTGCAGCGAAAGCGGGCGGCCACGGGTCGGACGCTTCGTATCTCGACCCGGAGACCGGCCGGATCGACCTGGATGCAGTGCCTCTGGACGACGAGACGACCTTCCAGCTGGTCCGCTCGACGAGAACTCTCGGCTGTTTCCAGATCGAGTCGCCGGGCCAGCGGGAGCTGGTCGGCAAGTTCGCGCCGGAGACGTTCGCCGACCTCATCACCGACATCTCCCTCTTCCGGCCCGGTCCCGTGAAGAGCGACATGGTCACCCCGTTCCTCCGCTCGCGCCAGGGCTGGGACCTCCCGGACTACCTGCACCCGCTGCTGCGCGAGCCGCTCGAGCAGACCTACGGCGTCGTCGTCTTCCACGAGCAGGTGATCGACATCATCGCCATCACCGCCGACGTCACCCGTGCGGAGGCCGACGAGGTGCGCAGGGCGCTCGGCTCGCCGAACGGGCAGCGCGAGGTGGAGGAGTGGTGGCGGCCGAGAGCCCTGGCCCGAGGGATCGACCCGGACAGCGTCGACCGCATCTGGGACGTGCTCAAGGCCTTCGCGTCGTTCGGGTTCTGCAAGGCGCACGCCGCCGCGTTCGCTCTTCCCACCTACCAGTCGGCATGGCTGAAGGCGCACCATCCCGCCGCCTTTCTCGCCGGCGTCCTCACCCACGACCCCGGCATGTACCCGAAACGGCTGATCCTGGACGACGCCCGCAACCTCGGGACCGCCGTCCTCGGTCTCGACGTCAACGCCTCCACCGACACGTACCGGGTCGAGAAGGTCGCCGTTTGGGACGAGCCGCCGCCCGCGATTCTCGACCAGTTGGACGCCGGTCCGCTCCGTCCGGACGACGGCCCACGCCGCCCTCCGGAGCAGCCGGAGAAACCGCCCGAGGGGGCGGGATCCCGCCCGCTTGCGGGGGAGGGGGCCCCTCCCGCTAGCGGGGGAGTACTCACAGATCAACGCGATGGGAAGAGAGGGACGCCGACGATGCCGACGGCGGCGGTGCCGGACGGACGCGCCTACGGGATCCGGCTCTCGCTCACCGACGTCAAGGGGATCAGCGAGGCCGAGGTCGCCCGCATCATCGCGGGTCAGCCGTACCACTCGCTCGCCGACTTCTGGCACCGCGCGCAGGTGAGCAGGCCGGTCGCCGAGCGGCTCGTGGTTGCCGGCGCGTTCGACTCCCTCTCCGGGCTGGGG
>JBKHWX010000052.1:0-15051 GCA_046566325.1 Actinomycetes bacterium
TAGCCCTCGGCCATGTGCGAGGCACCCTCGACGTGCCTGGCGAGCGTGTGCTTCAGCTCACCGTTGGCACGCATCGCCGCGTAGAAGGGGTTGATGGCGGCGCCGGGAAGGCCGAAGACGTTGGTGACGCCCTCACGCCGCAGGATCTCGACCGCCGCTCGGGCTGCTGTCATGCGAGCCATCTGAAGTCTCCTCTGTCGTTCTGCTCTGGGGTCGGTGCTCAGGAGGTCTTGCCGGACAGGCGCTCGACACCCTTGAGCAGCCCGGAGTGGTCGAGCCCGCCGTCGCCCTGCGCCACCATCGCGGAGACGAGCTGAGCGACCAGCGCGCCGGCCGGGATCACGACACCGGCCTCACGGGCCGCGGACGTGACGATTCCCATGTCCTTGTTGTGGAGCTGGAGGCGGAAGCCCGGGTCGAAGGACTTGTTCAGCATGTTCTGCTTCTTCTGGTTGAGCACGCTGGAGCCGGCGAGCCCTCCGCCGAGGACCTCGAGCGCAGCCTCCATGTCGACCCCGTACGCCTCGAGGAAGACGACCGCCTCCGCGAGGGCCTCGATGTTGACGGCCACGATCAGCTGGTTCGCGGCCTTCACCGTCTGGCCGGCACCGCTCGGGCCCACGTGCACGACCGTCTTGCCGACGGCGTCGAACACGGGCTTGGCGGCCTCGAAGTCCTCAGCCGCACCGCCGACCATGATGGAGAGAGCGGCGTTCTTGGCTCCGGCCTCGCCACCGGACACGGGGGCGTCCAGGAGCCGGAAGCCCTTCTCCTTGGCCTGCTTCGCCAGCTCGACCGTGACGTCGGGACGGATGCTGGAGAAGTCGATGACGAGCGTGCCCTGCTTGGCGTTCGCGAAGACGCCGTCCTCGCCGACCAGGACGTCCTGGACGTCCGGCGAGTCGGGCACCATCACCGCGACGACGTCCGCGTCCTTGACCGCCTCTGCGACCGACCCGGCGGCCTTGCCCCCGGCCTCGACGAGCGGCTTCGTCTTGTCGGGCGTGCGGTTGTACCCGATCACGGTGTTGCCGGCGTTCTGGAGGTGGACGGCCATCGGGCTGCCCATGATGCCGAGGCCGATGAATGCGATGGTGCTCATCTGTTGCTCCTTGGAAGGTTCGGGCGCCGCCGAGGCCGCGGACCTGGTCCGGCTCAGGCGGCTTCGAGTCGAAGTCTGCGGTGGCGTTCTGGACGAGAGGTCGGCGCTCAGGCGCCGCGGCGGTCGCGAGGCAGCCATTCGAAGCTCTCGTCGGTGCTGGGCGTCGTCGCCTTGTACTCGAGGCCGACCCAGCCGTCGTACCCCGCGTCGGCCAGCTTGTCGAGGTAGCCCTCGATGTCGAGGTTGCCGGTGCCCGGCTGGCCGCGACCCGGGTCGTCGGCGATCTGCACGTGGCCGGTGCGGCTCGTGTACTTGTCGATGACGCGGTCGAGGTCGTCGCCGTTCACCGACAGGTGGTAGAGGTCGTTGAGGAAGGCGAGGTTCTTCGCGCCGCTCGCCCGCTCCACCCGGTCGATCACGTCGATCGCGTCCGAGGCCAGCTTGAGCGGGTAGCTCTCGGTGCCGCTGACGGCCTCGATCAGGACGACGCCGCCGATGCGGTCGGCGGCGGCCGCGGCCAGCGAGAGGTTCTCGGTCGCGAGCGCGTCCTGCTCCTCGGGTGTGGCGTCGTCCACCCGGTTGCCGTAGAGGGCGTTGAAGGCCTTGCAGCCGAGGCGCTCGCCGATCCCGATGGTCACGTCGATGTTGTCGCGGAACTCGCTGGAGCGAGCGGGCCAGGAGACCAGACCACGGTCACCGCCGGGCATGTCGCCGGCGAAGAAGTTCAGGCCGACGAGCTGGACACCCGCGTCCTGGATCGACGTCACGAACGCGTCGACGTCGCGGTCATCGGGCACGGCCGTGGAGAACGGCCACCAGAACTCCACTCCGTCGAACCCGGCGGCCTTCGCCGCGGCCGCGCGCTCGTTGACGGGGAGCTCCGTGAACAGGATCGAGCAGTTGACCTCGTACGGGAGCCGGTTCGTCATTCGGTAACCCTTCCGCATCCTGGAAGTTTTGTTTTGTCTTGTGGAAGACACTACCGAGCATGGTAAACTGGGTCAACCCCACCGGTGGGACCGAGAGCACTTCCCTCCAGACCTCATCCTGCTCCGTCCGGCAGTGATCGCAGGGCGAGGAACAGGTCGACGCGGTCCTCGGCCACCCCCAGGTCCCTGCCGGTCAGCTGCTCCACGCGCGCCATCCGGTAGCGCACCGTGTTGACGTGCAGGTGCAGCGCCTGTCCCGTGCGCCGCCACGAGCCGGACTGCCGCAGGAACTCGTCCAGCGTTCTCGCCAGGCCGGCGTCGTGCTTGTCGTCGTAGGCGAGCACAGGACCGAGCACGCCTCGGGCGAAGTCGGCGCGGACGTCGTCCGGCACCGCGGAGAGCAGGACGACGTGCGAGCGGATCTCCCGGCCACTGCTCATCGCGAACGGCCCTTTCTGCAGCCGGGCCAGGCGCAGTGCCTGCCGAGCCGCCTCGTACGCCCCGGCGAGCGCGTCGAGCGGAGCCGGACGGCTGAGCCCCACACGGAGCCGCTCGCGTCCCAGCCCCGGCCCGAGGCGGCCGAGCGCGGTCTCGAGAACCTCGGCCGGTTCGTCGTGCTCGGCGGCGACGACGGCGACCGCGAGGCCGTCGGGGCTGCGGGCGACCAGGGGCGGCGCGAGGTGCGACGCGGCGTCCTGCAGCAGGGAGCACGTGAGCTCGTTGCCCTCGGTGCCACCGGTCAGGTCGGCGACGGCCACCGCGACACGGTCGACGGCGAGGCCGCCCGCGGCTCCGAGCTGAAGGTCCCCCAGGCCCGCCTGTCCGAGTCGGAGCAGGACCTCGGCGCGCGGCGCGACGCCGTCCGCAAGCAGGGCGACCGCATGGTCGGCGAGCGGGCGCACGCCGCGCTGGCCCTCCTCGCGGCGCGCGCGCTCGAGAGCGGCGATCGCGGCCAGCTCGCCGACGGCCTCGAGGACGTCCGGCTCCCAGGACGACCAGTCGCCGTCCACCACGACCATCCAGCCCGCGACCCGAGGCGCGAGGCTGCTCCCGACGGCGAACACGCTGTAGACCCCGGTCGTCCGTGCATCCGGACGGCCCCTGCTCGCCGTCACGGCGGGGAGGCCGTCGGCGGACAGGAAGGCGCCGACGACACGGTCGACATCGGCCGCCGGCAGGGGGCAGCCGGCATCGACCAGGTGCCTGCCCGTCGCGGTGAGGACGCGGCAGAGCCGACCGGTCGCCTCGGAGACGGAACGGGCGAGCTCGTCGAGGTTCCGGCCTTCCGCCATCTCGCTGATGAGCCGCCGCTGCCGGCCGAGCGTCGCGGCCAGCCGGGCGCCGCGCTCGACGGCGACCGCTCCCATCACCCGTTCGGTGACGCGCGCGAACGAGACGTGCTCGCGCACGCTCAGCAGCGGCAGGTCCCAGCGGCGGCAGGCGTCGACGACGTCCTCGGGCACCGTTCCGAAGCGCGCGTCCCCGGCCGCCAGGGCCGCGGCACCCCGCTCTGCCAGGGCGGCGACGAAGGTCTCGCTGTCCGCGGGGGTCGAGCGCCAGACCAGGCCCGTGACGACGAGCTCGCCTCCGGACAGGTACCGACCGGGGTCCAACAGGTCGGTGGTGAAGACCCAGCGCAGCGGCCGGTCGAGCTGCTCCGGCGACCCCGTCAGGAGGCGAAGCTCGAGTGCCTCGTCCGTGAGCAGGTCACGCAGCAGCACGGCACTCCTCACCGCGGGGTCGGTCGGCACGCCGTTTCCGCGCCACACCGGTTAGTGCAATCTACAAGCACAACGCCGAAACCTCCTGCGCTGCGCTTGCCCCGCAAGCGGACCGTGGGGCGCCGGCCCGGCGGGCACACCGTGCCCCGCCAGGCCGGCAGGCACAGCGCGTCCCGGCCCCGACGACGGGCCGCCTCCGCCGCGTTGATGTGCGAGCTAGGGCTTCGCCTCCCGGCGGGCTAGCGCGTTCAGCGTCGCCTGGTCGCAGCCCGACAGCTCGCAGACCTCGGCGATGTCGTCGGCGCCGCAGTCGACGCCGCGGACGACGAAGTCCGCGAGCGCTCTCGCCGTCGCGGGCTCGTCCATGATCGCCGAGACGACCTGGTGGACGTAGTTGCGCAGGCGGGCGGCCGCGGGATCCAAGCCTTCTCGGTAGAACGCGTACGTGGCGGCGAAGCGGCTCGGCAGCTGCGCCGGGTGCATGTCCCAGCCCTGGTAGTACCCGCGCTCGAGCGAGCGCCGCACGAGACGCGAGTGCAGCTGCCAGGCCGCCAGCACCTCGTCGTGCCCGCCGACCGGCAGGACGTTCGTCGACCCGTCCGAGAGGCGCACCCCCGTGCCGGCGGCCGCGACCTGCATCACGGCCTTGGCGTGGTCGGCGGCCGGGTGCTCCATGCTCTGGTAGGCGGCGGCGATGCCGCACGACGCGGAGTAGTCGTACGTGCCGTAGTGCAGGGCCGTGCAGCGGCCGTCGGCCGAGTGGATCATCGGGGCCACGAGCGCCGTGCCGTCCGGGCCGAGGATCGCCTGCGGGGTCTCGACCTGGATCTCGAAGCGAAGAGACCCCGCGTCGAGGCCGTAGGCCTTCTCGATCCGGTCGCACACGTCGGCCATCGCCTCGACCTGAGCGACGGAGGTGACCTTCGGGAACGTCACCACGAACCCCGACGGAAGGCCGCCGCCCTCGACGAGGGAGCGGACGAACAGGTCCAGCGTCCGAAGTCCCCGGCGGCGCGTCGGCGCCTCGAAGCTCTTGAACCGGATGCCGCAGAAGGGCGCCGAGGTCCCCTCCTCGCGGGACGCGAGCAGGGCGGACGCCGCGGAGCGGGCCAGCTCGTCCTCCTCGTCGTCCGGGTGGTTGCCGTACCCGTCCTCGAAGTCGATGCGCAGGTCCTCGATGGGCTCGGCCTCGAGCTTCGCGCGCACGCGCTCGTACACCGTCCCGCAGAGCGCGGCGGGCACGCCGAACGCGGCCGCGAGGTCGCCGCTGTCCGCGATGTTCTCCTCGAACACCTGCCGCGCCTGCCGGCCCCACTCCGGGACGACGTCCTCGGAGTACTTGTTGGCCGGCACGTACACGGTGTGCACCGGCTGCCGCCCCGGCGCCTCGCCGGGGTAGAGCCGGTGCAGCTGCTCGTCAGCCTCCGCGAGCTGGTCGTCGAGCTCGATGGCGAGGGCGGCGGTGTCGTGACCTGTCACGAGGTTTCACCCGCCACCACCCGCTCGTACGCGGGCAGCGTGAGGAAGTCGGCGAAGTTGTCGTCGAGAGCGGTCTGGACGAAGAGCTCGCGCGCCAGCTCCCAGTGGCCCTGCTCGAAGGCGTCCCCGAGCTGCTCGCGCAGCTTCGCGTACTCCTCGTCGACGAGGCGGTCGACCAGCTCGCGGTCGACGACGTCACCGCTGTCGAGGCGGACCCCGTTGTGCGCCCACTGCCAGATCTGCGAGCGAGAGATCTCCGCGGTCGCGGCGTCCTCCATGAGGTTGTGGATGGCGGCCGCACCGTTGCCGCCCAGCCACGCCTCCATGTACTGCAGGCCGACGTCGATGTTGTCGCGCAGACCCTGCAGCGTCGTCTCGCCGGGCGTCTGGTCCGCGGCGAGCAGGTCGGCGGTGGTGACGTTGACGTCGTCCCGCTGCTTGTCGAGCTGGTTCGGCTTGTCACCCAGAACCGAGTCGAAGACCTCGCGGCAGACCGGCACCAGGTCCGGGTGCGCGACCCAGGACCCGTCGAAGCCGGCCTTGGCCTCACGCAGCTTGTCCTCGCGGACCTTCGCGAAGGCGCGCTCGTTGACGTCCGCGTCCCGTCGGCTCGGGATGAACGCGGCCATGCCGCCCATGGCGAAGGCGCCTCGGCGGTGACAGGTCTTGACGAGCAGGTCGCTGTAGGCCTTCATCATCGGCGCCGTCATCGTGACCGCGTTGCGGTCGGGGAGGACGAAGCTCTTTCCGGCGTCGCGGAAGTTCTTGATGATGCTGAACAGGTAGTCCCAGCGACCCGCGTTGAGCCCCGAGGCGTGGTCGCGCAGCTCGTAGAGGATCTCGTCCATCTGGAACGCGGCGGTGATGGTCTCGATCAGCACCGTCGCACGGATCGTGCCGTGCGGGATCCCCAGCTTCTCCTGCGCGAAGGTGAAGACGTCGTTCCAAAGCCTCGCCTCGAGGTACGACTCCATCTTCGGGAGGTAGAAGTACGGGCCGCTGCCGCGCTGCAGCAGCTCCTTCGCGTTGTGGAAGAAGTACAGCCCGAAGTCGACGAACGCGGCGACGACCGGAGCGTCGTCCAGCAGGATGTGCTTCTCCTCGAAGTGCCAGCCGCGGGGCCGCGGGACCAGCGTCGGGAGGTTCTCCGGGTCCTTGAGGGCGTACTGCTTCCCCTCCGGAGAGACGAAGCTGATGGTTCGGCGGATGGCGTCGTAGAGGTTTACCTGCCCCGAAACCACGTTCTGCCAGTGCGGGGTGTTCGCGTCCTCGAGGTCGGCTAGCCAGACGCACGCTCCGGAGTTGAGAGCGTTGATCGCCATCTTCCGGTCGGTGGGACCGGTGATCTCGACGCGGCGGTTCTGCAGGTCCGCGGGTGCCTCGGCGACCTTCCAGTCCCCCGAGCGGACGTCGGCGGTCTCGTCGAGGAAGTCGAACGTCCCGGTCCGTGCGATCTCGTCCCGCCGGGCCTTGCGGGCCTCCAGCAGCTCGCTCCTGCGGCTGCCGAAGCGGCGCTGCAGCTCGGCGACGAAGTCGAGCGCCTCGGGGGTCAGGATCTCCTCGCTGCGGTCGACCGGGGCACCGGTCACGCGGATGTCAGTCACGGCTTCCTCTCTCGTCGGTTGGAGTCGGTGCAGGTGGACGCCTGTCACTGCTCCTTGGTGGTGCTCTCCGGCTTCTCACCGGTGGCGACCGCCCGGACAGCAGCAGCGACGGCAGGTGACACCTTCGTGTCGAACACGCTGGGGACGATGTAGCTCGGGTTCAGCTCCTTGGCGTTGACGGTGTCGGCGATCGCCTTCGCCGCGGCAACCATCATGCCCTCGCTGATGTCCGCTACACCTGCGTCGAGCAGCCCGCGGAAGAACCCGGGGAAGGCCAGGACGTTGTTGATCTGGTTCGGGTAGTCGGAACGCCCGGTCGCGACCACCGCGGCATGCTCCCCGGCGGCGACGGGGTCGACCTCCGGGTCGGGGTTGGCGAGCGCGAAGACGATGGCGTCGTCCGCCATCGTCGCGATGTCGTCGCCCGTGAGCAGGTTCGGGGCCGAGACGCCGATGAAGACGTCCGCACCGGCTACGGCTTCCTTCAGGGTGCCCTGACGGCCCTTGGAGTTGGTGTTGGTCGCGATCCACTGCCGGAACTCGTCCCGGCCCGACTGGTCGGGCTCGAGGATCCCGTGCCGGTCACAGCCGATGATCTCGCCCGCGCCCTGCCGGTGCAGCAGCCGGATGATGGCGTGCCCGGCGGCGCCGACGCCGGAGACTACGATGGTGCAGTCCGTGATGCTCTTGCCGACGACCCGCAGGGCGTTGGTGAGCGCGGCGAGGACGACGATCGCCGTCCCGTGCTGGTCGTCGTGGAAGACGGGGATGTTGAGCTCGTCCCGGAGCCGGGCCTCGATCTCGAAGCACCGGGGGGCGGAGATGTCCTCGAGGTTCACGCCTCCGTAGGCGGGCGCGAGCGCCTTGACGATGGAGATGATCTCCTCGGTGTCCTGGGTGTCCAGGCAGACCGGCCATGCGTCGACGCCGGCGAAGTGCTTGAACAGCGCGGCCTTGCCCTCCATCACGGGGAGCGCGGCGGCAGGGCCGATGTTGCCGAGCCCCAGCACGGCGGACCCGTCGGTGACGACCGCGACGGTGTTCCGCTTGATCGTGAGCCGGCGGGCGTCCTCGGGGTTGTCCCTGATGGCGAGGCAGACCCGGGCGACGCCGGGCGTGTACGCGCGCGAGAGGTCGTCACGGTGCTTCAGCGCCACCTTCGGCACGACCTCGATCTTGCCGCCGAGGTGGATCAGGAAGGTGCGGTCGCTGACCTTGCGCACCTCGACGCCGGGGACGTCCTCGACCTGCTTCGTGATGCGCTCGCTGTGAGCCACGTCCGAGCAGTCGCACGTGATGTCGACGACGAGCCGGCCCGTCTGGCTCTCCACCACGTCCAGGGCGGTCAGTGAACCGCCCGCCGCCGCGACGGCGTTGGTGAGGGCCGCGGTCGTGTTCGCGGTCGCAGGTGCTTCCACCCGCATCGTGATGCTGTACCCCGGGCTGGTTGTCGGCATGAACGTCTCTCCCGCCGCGTTGGCTGTATGGACCGGGCCGATGGGGCCGGTCAACGCTGGCCCCGTCGAGTGCGCTGCTCTGGGAATACTTTCCCCTTGCTTTCTGCTAGGCGGATGTTACATTTTGCATGGCGGAAGTCAAGGGCAGCGTGTCTGCTTGTGCTCGAGGACCGCGGGGTGCTCGAGAGCTGCGTGGACAGGCGATGCCGAGAGGACAGTGACACGACGATGGCAGCAGACGCTTCGACCGGCGGCAAGGCGACGCCTCGCGCCGGCGGTGTGCAGTCCCTCGAGCGCGCCTTCGTCGTCCTGGAGACGATGGCCGACGCGGGCGGGACGATCGGTCTCTCGCAGCTCGCGCAGGACGCGGGACTTCCCCTTCCGACCATCCACCGCCTCGTGCGCACCCTCGTCGACCTCGGCTACGTACGGCAGGAGCCGTCGCGCCAGTACGCCTTGGGGCCCCGCCTGATCCGTCTCGGCGAGAAGGCGGCGAGCATGCTCGGCACCTGGGCGCGCCCCTACCTCGAGGACCTCGTGGACAGCCTCGGGGAGACGGCGAACCTTGCCATGCTCGACGGTGACGAGATCGTGTACGTGGGGCAGGTGCCATCACGTCACTCCATGCGCATGTTCACAGAGGTCGGACGACGCGTCTTGCCACACTGCACCGCGGTCGGCAAGGCGCTGCTCGCCCACATGCCGGCACCCGAGGTCCGTGCCCTGCTGCGGCGCACCGGCATGGAGGGCTACACCGAGCACACGATCACCGACCCCGACGAGTTCGCCGCCCACCTCGAGAGGATCGCCGGGCTCGGCTACGCAATGGACGACGGCGAGCAGGAGCTCGGGGTCCGGTGCGTCGCCGTCGCCGTCCCGGAGGCGCCGTCCCCCATCGCACTGTCGGTGTCCGGCCCCGCCACCCGGATGAGCCCGGCCGTCGTCGGCGAGGCCGTCCCGTTGCTCACGGACGCCGCCAAGCGGCTCTCGGAGGATCTCCGGAGCAGCGTGCCCGGGCACTGACCCGCCCAGCCGCCGCTGTCAGGTCCCCGTTCACCCCCGTCCGAGTTCACCCCCGTCCGAGTTCACCCCCGTCCGGGTTCACCCACGTCCGAGGTCACCCCCCGTGCGGGTTCACGCTCAGTCCGAGCTCACCCAGGGGTTCTCGGGCCCGACGCACGAAGCCCCGCCGACCTCCATGGTCAGCGGGGCTTCGTCGACTGCGCGTCGAACGGGTCAGCCGAGGTAGTACGACGGGTCGGTCGACATCACGCGGAGCGACACGGGCCGAGCCCAGCGGCGCTGCAGCCACGCGCGCTCCAGATCCTCCGCGACCCGGCGCGTCATCTCCTGAGCGCCGGCTGAACCGTGGAGGACCGCCTCGAGACGCGCCGCGTAGGCGTGCTCGAGGGCGGTGGCAAGACCGTCGTCGTCCAGCTGTGACCCCTCGATGACCTGCTCGCCGGCAGCGGATGGGCCGGCCTCCCGCAGGTCGATCACTCGCTCCATCTCGACCTCCTTCTTCAGCTGGGTGCATCCGCCAGTACCGCAACAAACCGGTCAAGGCGTGTAGGTCAAATGTAGATCGCTGCGCGCGTCGTGACTAGTCCCCCCCGGCGCCGTGCGCGAGGAGAACGCCGTTCTGAGCACAACATCGTGGAGATCACCTTCGTTGTCGTGCAGGGTTGTCATAGTCTCTCTTTTCACTTGTCACGAACCTGGTGAGCACGGCGGCCCACGCGTCGCTAACCTGCACGGAAAGAGGCGACCCGGGGGCTACATACGTGACCGCGTTCCAAAGACGAGACGCGCCGCTGTTCGCGGCCGTGGCCGCTGGCCTGCTCGCCGTCACCGTCGCGCTCGTCACGGCACTGTGGGCGGAGAGCGTCAACGACGCCGCCCGCGAGGCCGACCAGCGAGCGGGCGACGTGGTCGAGGAGGTCCATCGCCTCACCGGCCTCGTCGCCGATGCCGAGACCGGAGAGCGCGGGTACCTGCTGACCGGCCGAGACGCGTACCTGGACGCCTACAACCGTGCCGAGAACGAGATCCCGGCCGCGCTCCGAGGCCTGCAGCAGCTGACGTCGTCCCACGGCCAGGAGGCCTCGCTCGTCGCGAACCTCGGAGCGCTCACCCGCCTGACGCTGGACGAGATGGCGCAGGCGATCTTGGTGCGTCAGCAGCGTGGGCTGATCGCCGCGCGAGCGGTGGTCGAGGCGGGTGCCGGCCGCCGGCTGATGGACGAGATCCGGACGCGCAGCCAAGAGCTCCAGAACAGCGCCGAGCAGGAAGCGACAAGCGCCGCGTCTCGGGCCGACCGGGCGGCGGCGATGGCGAGGACCGTCGGCTTCTCCGCGGGCGGGATCGCCCTGGTGCTGCTCGCCAGCATGCTGGCGCTGCTCGTGCAGCGACAACGGCTCGAGCGCAAGACGGAGGCGGCGGAGCGGGCGCGGGCTCGCCTGTCCGAGCAGCTGGCGGACGCGGCGACGCGAGACCCCCTGACGGCGCTTCCGAACAGGCGCCTGGTCGTGGACCGGGTGGGTCAGGCGCTCCACCGGGCGGAGCGGGACGACACCAAGCTCGCTCTGCTGCTGCTCGACATCGACGGCTTCGCCCACGTGAACGAGAGCATGGGTCACACCGCCGGCGACATCCTCCTGTCCGAGGTCGCGGAGCGGCTCGAGGCGGAGCTGTCGCCGTCGGACACCCTCGGCCGGTGGGGAGGAGACCAGTTCGTCGCGCTGTGCGAGGGCATCACCACCGAGGACGAGGCGACGCGCATCGCGGAGCGGCTCCGCGCCGCAGCGACGGGCAGCGACCTGGCCGAGCCCACCCCGGATGGGGCCGCCGACGAGCCCGCGACAACAGATGCGGGGAATGGAGGGCCGGCGACGGACGACGGCAAGGCCGGACCGAGAGGTGCGGAACCAGCCGAGAGGCGCGCCGTCCCCATCACGGCGAGCGTGGGCGTCGTGATCAGCACGCACCGCCAGATGAAGGGCGCGGAGCAGGTCACGCCGACGCCACAGCTGCTGCTCTCGGCTGCCGACAGCGCGATGCACCAGGCCAAGGAGCACGGCGGCGACTGCGTCCACGTCTACGACCGGACCACCGCCGCCCACCGCACGGACCGCTACCAGCTGCTGCTGGACCTCCGCAGGGCGACCGCGGACGCGGAGCTCTGGCTGGCCTACCAGCCGCTGGTCGAGCTCGACACCGGTCACCTCGTGGGTCTCGAGGCCCTCGTCAGGTGGCAGCACCCGGCACGTGGGCAGATCCCGCCCGCGGACTTCATCCCCCTCGCCGAGGACAGCGGGCTGATCGTGCTGCTGGGCGCCCGCATCCTGCGGCAGGCGTGCGAGCGCGCGGGGCGCTGGAACGGACGGCGGCGCGACCTCGGCCTTCGTCCCCTGAAGATGTCGGTCAACGTCTCCGCCAGGCAGCTGTTCGACCCTAGCTTCGTCGACATCACCCGAGAAGCGCTGGACGACGCCCCTCTGCTCGCGCGGAACCTCACCCTGGAGATCACCGAGACCGCCCTCGTCGAAGGGGCGAAGCCGGTGACGCGCGTCCTCGACGACCTTGCGGGGATGGGGGTGACGCTGGCGCTGGACGACTTCGGGACCGGCTACTCCTCGCTCGCCTACCTGCGTCAGTTCCCGATCGGCCTGATCAAGATCGACCGCTCCTTCACGGCGGGGATGGTCAGCAACGACGCGGACCTGGCCATCGTCCGGACGATCATCGGGCTCGCCGAGAACCTCGAGCGGCCGGTGCTCGCGGAGGGCATCGAGACCGCGGAGCAGGCGCAGCAGCTGCGGGTGCTCGGCTGCCGTCTCGGCCAGGGCTTCTGCTACGGGCGACCGATGCCGAGCGAGACGATCGAGCCCATGCTGCTCCAGGAGACTGTGCTGATGCGGTGAAGGCGCTGATGCGGTGAAGGCGCTGATGCGGTGAAGGCGGCGGCCCTCACACGACTCCCCGGTGCTGCAGCAGCCGGAACGCGGCGATCCCGGGGATGACCGGCAGCCAGAACGTGAGTACGCGAGAGGCGAGCACGGCCGCCACGGCCGCCGTCGAGCCCACGCCGATCGCCGTCAGCCCGGCAACGGTCGCCGCCTCCACGGTGCCGAGGCCACCGGGGGTCGGCGCGAGCTGGCCGAGGGTCGAGCCCACCACGTAGACGGCGAGCACGGACAGCAGCGAGAACGTCTCGCCGAACGCCGCCAAGGTGGCGGCGAGACCGGCGCCCTGCAGCGCGATGAACAGGATCGCCCCGCCGAAGAGCTGCAGAGACCGCACGGGGCTGCGCAGCGTCGGCAGCAGGTCGTGGACGAACTCGCGGACCGAGGTGGCCAGGGGCAGCCAGACCTTGCGTCGCCCGAACGGTGAGCACAGGAAGGCGATGACAGCGACCAGAACCACGAGCGCCGCGACCTCGACGCGCCAGCCAGGCATGCGGATGCGGCCGACCGGGACGGCCCGGCCGATGACGGCGATGCCGAGCACGGTGGCGAGCCCGGTGACGGCGGTGACCACCACCCGGTTGAGCAGCATCACGCCGACCGCGTGTCCGCGCCGCACGCCGAGGCGCTCGAGATACGTGATGTTGATGCCGTAGAACCCGAGACCGGCGGCGGTCGTGCGGCCGGTGAAGGCGGCGGCGAGCTGCACCCACATCGTCGTCCAGAAGGGCAGCGGCGTCGGGCAGGAGCCGAGCAAGGTCAGGCCGGATGCGAGCACGCTCAGCAGCCCGACCAGCACCGCGACGGCGATCCAGCGCCGGTCGGCCTCCGAGAGCGAGGCGAGCACGGCCTGGAAGCTCGAGATCTGGGGCAGCAGGAGGTAGATCGCCAGCCCCAGGGCGAGCAGGACCACGAGCGTCACCGGACGGACCGGAGACCGGAACTGGGGCGGTGGCGCGCCCAGCCGGTCGGCGAGGCCCTCGCGCACGGCGGTGAGCGTGAGGCGCTCGTCCCTCAGCTGACGTCGCAGGCGGCGATGCAGCGCCAGCCACTGCAGCCCCGGCAGGGTCTCCCGCAGGGTCTGCTCCGGCACCTGCCGCACCGCGCTGTCCAGCGCGCGGGGCACGCCCACGACCGAGGCCAGGGTCACGAGCAGGTCGGCGACGTCCTGGTACCGGTGCCGCTCCGAGGCGCCGACGCGGCTGAACGTGAAGTCGGCGATCCGGGGGCGCCCCTGGCTGTCGAGCAGGATGTTGCCCGCCCGCAGGTCGTGGTGGGCGATGCTCTGCTCGCCCAGCGCCAGGACGTCGTGCCACAGCGCGTCGAGAGCCTCGTCGTCCACCTCGTGGGGCGGTACCGCGGACAGCAGCCGTCCCTCGGGCCACTGGCGGACGACGAACGGGGGGCCGTGCCGGATCTCACCGGTCGACACGACCGGCAGGGTGCCGATCCCGGCGCGTTCGGCTAGGAGCGATATGTACGCCTCGTGGTCCACCTCGTGGCGGGGTGTGGACAGGCCGGGCTCGTCCTCCACGTCGATGGACGCGAACAGCCGGCGCAGCTTGTGTACGGGACCGGCCTGCCGGTGCAGCCGACGCACCACCTTCATCTGCAGTCGTTCCCCGGCGGGGGTGGTGAGCAGGTACTCCTGGGGGTGCAGAAACCGTCGTCGTACGGGGACGACCTCGACCTCGGGCAGGCCGACCGACGCCAGGGCGGCTTGCACGGCCTGCTCGCTGGTACGACGGCGGGGTGCGCCGAGCACGAGGTGGTAGAACGCGCCGGACCCCCAGCCGAGCGCCGCGCCGGCGACGATGCCGACGGGCAGCTGGTAGCCCAGAAAGACGTCCGCGACCCCGACGAGCACCACCAAGGCCCAGGCGAGGTACCGCACGAGCCGGCCGAGGTAGGGCGCTCCCACGCCGACGAGGGCGGCGATCACGGCGACGTGCAGCGAGGGGAAGTGGAAGCCGGCGGCTGGTTCGCGAAGCACGTCCCCGACGCCCACGGGCAGTGGCCTCTTGGGGGTCACCCACCACAGCACGACGACGAGCAGCCAGGCGGTGAGGCTCGCGGCCGTGAGCGAGACCGCGGTCCGGACTCGTCCGACGTACAGAGCAGAACCGGCGAGGACGACGATGCCGGGCCAGGAGCCCGCCCAGGTGATCGCCCGCCAGAGCTGGCTCGGGATGAAAGGGATCCGCTGCAGCTCCTCGAAGATCGCCGCCTCGACCGGGTTGATCTCCGGGACGGCGGCGATAAAGAGGCAGGCGAAGACGATCCCGGTCGCGATCGCCATCCGAAGGGCGTCCGCGGGGTGCCTGCCGATGGACGCGCGCACCCAGGCGTAGCGCTCCGCGCCGAACAACCTGCGACGCTCCGGGCCACCGTTCTGGTCTCCGGTCTCCTTCCCGTCGGTGGTCACAGCACCGATGCTGGCCTGCCGGCTCGGTAGCTGCCACCGCCGGGCGCGGCTACGGGTGTCCGGTCCGGTCCGCGCGGGCCTGACTCACAACCCCCGGTCGTGGTCACCGACCTGGCCCGCACCGGCCACGCACGGGCACGACACGTCAGCTGAGAGGGGCTTCTAGCGACCCTCCGTCGCTAGGGAGTTCACGGTTGAGGCAAGTTGTCAGGCCGCCATTCGCGCGTCGCTGATGTAGTGCGGCAGGTGCCGGTCGATGGTGCGCAGGGCCTGCCGGAGCTCGAGGGGAGCCGGTGGCTGGTCCGCCGCGAGCAGCGGGCCGAGGAGCCGGTCGTGGAGTTTGGTGTAGAACACCGCGACGCGCAGGCC
>JBKHWX010000053.1:0-26012 GCA_046566325.1 Actinomycetes bacterium
CGGTCATGCCCCTGGACGACACGCTCGCGGTCATGACGGTGCTCGACGAGGCGCTCGACGCACTCGGCGCCGTCCATCGGGACGAGGGGTGGGCCGACCCCGCACGGGTCGGCGAGCCGGGGGACGACGCGCCCTGACACCTCCGTCGGCGCAGAGCCCGGCATAAGTCGGCACCGGGTGTGGTTAGAGGTATTGAATCCTCAACTACTGGAGCTCTCATGCAGTTCGGAATCTTCTCGGTCAGCGACCTGACGACCGACCCCACGACCGGCCGCACGCCGTCGGAGGCGGAGCGGATCACAGCGATCGTCGAGATCGCGAAGAAGGCGGAGGAGGTCGGTCTCGACGTCTTCGCGATCGGCGAGCACCACAACCCGCCGTTCTTCTCGTCGTCCCCGACGACGACCCTGGCCTACATCGCCGCCCAGACGGAGCGGCTGCAGCTGTCCACCGCGACCACGTTGATCACGACGAACGACCCGGTCAAGATCGCCGAGGACTTCGCGATGCTGCAGCACCTCGCCGGCGGCCGCGTCGACCTCATGCTCGGTCGGGGCAACACCGGGCCCGTGTACCCGTGGTTCGGCAAGGACATCCGTGACGGAATCGCCCTGGCGGTGGAGAACTACGCGCTGCTGCACCAGCTGTGGCGCGAGGACGTCGTCGACTGGTCGGGCCGGTTCCGGACCCCGCTGCAGGGCTTCACCTCGACACCCAGGCCGCTGGACGGCGTCCCACCGTTCGTATGGCACGGCTCGATCCGCAGCCCGGAGATCGCCGAGCAGGCGGCCTACTACGGGGACGGCTTCTTCGCCAACCACATCTTCTGGCCCGCGGAGCACACCAAGCGCATGATCCAGCTCTACCGGCGCCGGTTCGAGCACTACGGCCACGGGAGTGCCGACCAGGCGATCGTCGGGCTCGGCGGCCAGGTGTTCATGAGCAAGAACAGCCAGGACGCCGTCCGGGAGTTCAGGCCGTACTTCGACAACGCGCCCGTCTACGGGCACGGACCGTCGCTGGAGGAGTTCACCCGCGAGACGCCGCTCACGGTCGGCAGCCCGCAGCAGGTGATCGAGCGGACGCTCGGGTTCCGCGACTACGTCGGCGACTACCAGCGCCAGCTGTTCCTCATCGACCACGCGGGGCTGCCGCTGAAGACGGTCCTGGAGCAGCTCGACATCCTCGGCGAGGAGGTCGTCCCGGTGCTCCGCAGGGAGTTCGCGGCCCTGAAGCCCGCGCACGTACCCGACGCGCCGACCCACGCGTCGCTCGTGGCAGCCGCCGGCGGCGCCCGCGACGCCACCGTGCACGCCGCGGCGGACGACGTCACCGGCTCGTCCCGCGAGGAGGTGGACGCCTGATGAGCACACGGACACTCGCCGTGGTGAGCGCCGGGCTGAGCGTGCCGTCGTCCACTCGGCTGCTAGCGGACCGGCTGACGGCCGCCACCGTCAACGCCCTGCGCGAGCGCGGGATCGACGTGACCGTCGAGGTCGTGGAGTTGCGCGAGCACGCCCGCGACCTCGCCGACAACCTCGTCACCGGCTTCCCGAACGGCGCGCTGCGGGAGGCGGTGGACACGGTCGTCGGCGCCGACGCGCTGATCGCGGTCACCCCGGTCTTCTCCGCGTCGTACAGCGGCCTGTTCAAGACGTTCTTCGACGTGCTCGACTCCGGCGCGCTGGCGGGCAAGCCGGTGCTGATGGGAGCGACCGCGGGGACGGCGCGCCACTCGCTCGTGCTCGACCACGCCATGCGCCCGTTGTTCGCCTACCTGCGTGCGGTCGTCGTCCCGACGGGCGTGTTCGCCGCGTCCGAGGACTGGGCGGGGGGCGACGGGACCAGCCGGTCGCTCAGCGATCGCATCGACCGCGCCGCCGCGGAGCTCGCGGACGTCGTCGCCGGCCGACCGCCCGCCGCCCCGGCGGACCCGTTCGCGAACCCCACGCCCTTCGAGGAGCTGCTGCGGGGGGTCTGACGGCCGACCCCCACCCCACCCCCACCCCCCGCCCCCACCCCCGCCCCAGGTTCGCTGACGAACTGGTTGTAACCGCGCCCGAAATGCCGGGTTTGACCAACCACATCGTCAGCGAACGTGCGGGGGGTGGGCAGCGAACGTGCAGGGGGGTGGGGTAGTGGCCGCTGTGCCATGCTGACCCGATGGCTGACGTCGAGGTCATCACCAGCCGGGAGGTGCCGCTCGGCGGGCCGCGGGCGATGACGGTCCGGCGCACTCTGCCCCAGCGTGCCCGGTCGCTCGTCGGGGCCTGGTGCTTCGCAGACCACTACGGCCCCGACGACGTCGCACGCACCGGCGGCATGGACGTCCCGCCCCACCCGCACACCGGGCTGCAGACCGTGAGCTGGCTGTTCACGGGCGAGATCGAGCATCGGGACACCCTCGGCGTCCACGCCCTGGTGCGGCCGGGCGAGCTCAACCTGATGACGGCCGGCTCCGGCGTGGCCCACTCCGAGGTCTCCACACCCTCCACGACGACGCTGCACGGCGTCCAGCTCTGGGTGGCCCTGCCCGACGCGACACGCAACATGCCCCGGGACTTCGCCCACCACGTGCCCGACCCCGTCCACCTGGACGGCGCGACCGTCCGGGTACTGATCGGCTCGCTCGCCGGCGGCACCTCGCCCGTTACGGCCCACACCCCCCTGCTCGGGGCGGAGGTCGTGCTCGAGCCGGGGGCCGAGACGGTGTTCGACGTCGCGCCGGAGTCCGAGCACGCCGTCCTCGTCGACCTCGGCCCGGTCCTGCTGAACGGCACCGAGCTGGCCCCCGCCGAGCTCGGCTACGTGTCGCCCGGCGCCGATTCGTTGCAGGTGACCAACCCGACCGACGACCCTGCACGCGTGATGCTGCTCGGCGGCGAGCCGTTCCCCGAGCCGCTCGTCATGTGGTGGAACTTCATCGGCCGCAGCCACGAGGAGATCGCCGAGTTCCGGGAGGAGTGGCAGGCGCACTCCGAGCGCTTCGGCCAGGTCCAGGGGTACGAGGGCGAGGTGCAGCACCTGCCCGCCCCACGGATGCCCAACGCCCGGATCAAGCCACGCATGGCGCCGCCCGGCCCGTGGGACCCGAGCGCTTGGGGCTGACGGTCGTCACCGGCCGCTGACATACTGCCTGGCCATGACCGACGACGAACGTCTACCGTCCACGCCGCCCGCAGTGCTCGAGGTGCTGCGCGAGGCCGAAGCGTCGCTCACCGACGCGGACCCGCTGGGCGACGAGATGCGCCGCCTGCGGGAGGCGCTGGAGAACGAGGAACGCCCGACGGTCGCGGACGTCGCCCAGAGCGTCAGCGTCGAGCACGAGGTGAGCGCGTTCGACGAGGTGATGACGGACACGATCACGCCCGTGCTCAGTCACGCCCCCGTCGCAGAGCACTCCACCGTCACCCAGTGGTTCGAGATCCTGAACGAGCGGGTTCCGAATGCCGCGTTCGTCGTCCGCGAGGCGTGCCAGATCATCGACGACCAGGACCACATCTGACGACGCAGACCACATCCGACGACCAGACGCGTCGCATGACACCGCCGGGTGACAGAAGCCGGTAGGCCGCCTGGGACCCTTGGAGCCATGACGCCCACTGGTCGTCGCCTCCGTCTACGTGCACCCGAGCTGCGCGGCCGCGCATGGCTGAACACGGGGGGCGCGTCGCTCTCCCTGGCCGAGCTACGAGGCCGGTTCGTCCTGGTCGACTTCTGGACCTTCTGCTGCGTGAACTGCCTCCACGTGCTCGACGAGCTGCGCCCCCTCGAGGAGGAGTTCGGCGACGTCCTCGTCACGGTCGGCGTCCACTCCCCTAAGTTCGCCCACGAAGCCGACCCGGTCGCGCTCGAGGCGGCCGTCGAGCGGTACGACGTTCAGCACCCGGTGCTGGACGACCCCGACCTGCGGACGTGGTCCGCCTACGCCGCAAGGGCCTGGCCCACGCTCGTGCTCGTCGACCCGGAGGGGTACGTCGTCGCGCAGATGTCGGGCGAGGGGCATGCGGAGGGCCTGCGCCTCCTCCTCGGCGAGCTCGTCCCCGAGCACGAGCAGAAGGGCACCCTGCGCCGAGGCGACGACCCGTACGTCCCGCCGCCGGCTCCGGCGACCTCGCTCCGCTTCCCCGGCAAGGTCGTCCCGCTCGCCGGCGGCGCGTTCCTCGTCTCCGACACGGCCCACCACCAGCTCGTGGAGCTGGACCCGGACCTGGTCACGGAGCGCCGCCGCATCGGCTCGGGACGCCGGGGCCTGCGGAACGGGGACGACGCCACGGCCGAGCTCTGCGAGCCGCAGGGGCTGGCGCTCCTGCCACCCGAGGTGGCCGACGAGGTCGGGTACGACGTCGTCGTCGCCGACTCCGTCAACCACTGCCTGCGCGCGGTCCGGCTGGCCACCGGCGAGGTGCTGACGGTGGCCGGCACCGGCCGTCAGCTCCGCAGGCGGGAGGCCGGCGGGCCGGCTCTCGAGCAGGACCTGTCCACCCCTTGGGACGTCGCCTGGCACGCCATGCGCGACGCGGAGGGTGAGGGAGCGGTCGTCGTCGCCATGGCCGGGGTGCACCAGCTCTGGGCCTTCGTACCCGCCAAGGACCCGGGTCGAGGCCGGCTCAGCGTGCTCGCCGGCACGACGGAGGAAGGGCTGCGGGACGGCGCGGTGGAGGAGGCAGCGCTGGCGCAGCCCTCGGGCCTCGTCGAGGGGTCGGACGGGACCCTGTGGTTCGTCGACTCCGAGACGTCGTCCCTTCGCCGGCTGTCGCCCGAGCCCGGCGGTGGCGAGCGGGTCGACACCGTCGTCGGCACCGGCCTCTTCGACTTCGGACACGTCGACGGCAAGGTCGGGGACGCCCGCTTCCAGCACCCGCTCGGGCTCGCCGAGCTGCCGGACGGCTCTCTCGCCGTCGCGGACACGTACAACGGCTCCATCCGGCGCTACGACCGCGCCGCCGGAGAGGTGACGACGCTCGCGTCCGGTCTCGCCGAGCCGTCGGACCTGGTCGTCGACCTCTCCGAGGACGAGCCCACCCTCGTCGTCGTCGAGTCGGCCGCACACCGGCTCCTGCGGCTGCCGATCCCGGCCGTCGCGCAGCGGGTGGACGGCGAGCAGCAGCGGACGCAGCGGCCGCCGACGGAGCTCGCACCCGGCGCCGTCCACCTGGCCGTCGCCTTCACGCCGCCGGCCGGGCAGAAGCTGGACGACCGATGGGGAGACCCGACCCGGCTCGTCGTCTCCGCCAGCCCGCCGTCGCTCCTCCTCCAAGGGGCCGGGTCGGCCGTCGGGCTCACCCGGCCGCTCCAGATCAGCGGCGAGGCCGGGGACGGCGTCCTGCACGTGAGCGTTCAGGCCGCGGCCTGCGACGGCGACCCGGAGACCGGAGCGGTGCCCGAGCACGCCGCGTGCCACCTCTACCAGCAGGACTGGGGCATACCCGTCCACGTGCGAACGGGCGGGGCCGACGAGCTGCTGATGGACCTTCGAGGGGTCTGAGGGGGCGCGTGTCAGGGTGCGCGCCGGCGTCCGCCCACAGAGAATCGCCGCAGGCGCCGGACCCGCCGGCCGCGCACCGGGAGGGACGTCATGGGGGTCGGCGGAGGCATCTTTCTGCTCGTCGTCGGCGGGATTCTCGCGTTCGGGGTCCGGGACACCTGGCAGGCCGTCGACCTCACGGTGATCGGGTACATCTGCATGGCTGCGGGTGCGTTGGCGGTCGTGCTGGCCCTGGCCGTCAACGGACAGCGGCGCAAGACGACCCACACCGAGTACATCGAGCGCCGCGACTCCGACCAGCCTCCGCCGCGTCCTTGAGCTCGGCCCGACCAGCCGCTCCACCCCGACGGACAGGATGACGGCATGACGAACAGCGACGCGGCTCCCGACGAGGGTCCCGCCGGGGCCGCCGAGCTGGCCGAGCAGGTCGGTGAGCTTGCCCAGGAGAAGGGGCTCCGCGTAGCGGCGGCCGAGTCGCTGACCGGGGGAAAGATCACGACCCACCTGGCCGCGGCGCCGAGCTCCGCGAGCTGGTTCAAGGGCGGCGTCGTCGCCTACGCCAAGGAGGTCAAGTACGACGTCCTCGGCGTCCCCGAGGGACCCGTCGTGTGCGAGGCGTGCGCCCGCTCGATGGCGTCCGGCGTCGCCAAGCTGATGGGTGCGGACGCGGCCGTGGCCGTCACGGGGGTCGGCGGTCCGGACGAGGAGGAGGGCCAGCCCGTCGGAACGGTGTGGTTCGGGGCGTGCGTCAAGGGAGATGTCTACGCCGAGCAACGGACGTTCGACGGCGACACCGAGGAGATCCTCGGTGCCACCGTCGAGAGGGGGCTGCAGCTGCTGATCGAGCGGGTCCGCGCGGCGGACTGACGGCCCGGGTCAGAAGGCCGCCTCGTCCAGCTCCATCAGGGCGTTGTCGGTCGCCTCCGCCACCTGGTGCTCGCTGCTGAGCCTCGGCAGCACGGTCCGAGCGAAGAACCGCGCCGCTGCGACCTTCCCTTCGTAGAACGACCTGTCCTTGGCCGACAGCCCGCTCGTCGCCAGCTGCGCGTGCGCGACCTCGGCCTGCCGGAGCAGCAGCCACCCGACGACGAGGTCGCCGGTGGCGAGCAGCAGGCGCGTGTTGTTCTGGCCGACCTTGTAGAGGTTGGCGACGTCGCCGCCGGGCATCCGTGCGTCGCTCGACATCAGCTGCTCGACCATGTAGCCGAGGATCCCCTGGACGTCGTCGAGCGCGCGGGCGAGCAGCTCGCGCTCCGGAACGAGGGCGTCGTCGCTGCCCGCTCCCTTCGCGAACTGCAGGACCTGCTGGGCGAGGTGGCCCAGGGCCTGGCCCTTGTCGCGGACGATCTTGCGGAAGAAGAAGTCCTGGGCCTGGATCGCCGTCGTCCCCTCGTAGAGGGTGTCGATCTTCGCGTCGCGGACGTACTGCTCGACGGGGTAGTCCTGCAGGAAGCCGGACCCGCCGAACGACTGCAGCGTCTCGCTCCCGAGCAGCACCCAGGCCCGCTCGGAGCCGCAGCCCTTCACGATCGGCAGCAGCAGGTCGTTGACCCGCGCGGCGAGCTCGGCGTGCTCGCCACCCAGCTGGACGGCGTCCTGCTGGCTCGCCGTGAACAGCACCAGCGCGCGCAGCCCCTCCGCGTACGCCTTCTGCAGCATGAGGGAGCGGCGGACGTCGGGGTGGTGCGTGATCGTCACGCGCGGTCCGGTCTTGTCGGTCATCCGTGTCAGGTCCGCGCCCTGGACCCGCTGCTTCGCGTACTCGAGCGCGTTCAGGTAGCCGGTCGACAGGGTCGCGATCGCCTTGGTCCCGACCATCATCCGTGCGGACTCGATGACCCGGAACATCTGGGCGATGCCGTCGTGGACGTCCCCGAGCAGCGTCCCCACCGCCGGAATGCCGTCGACCTCCCCGAACCTGACCTCGCACGTCGTCGACACCTTCAGGCCCATCTTGTGCTCGACGTTCGTGACGAACGCTCCGTTGCGCTCGCGCAGCGCGCCGGTCTCGAGGTCCACGGAGAACTTCGGGACGACGAAGAGGCTGAGACCCTTCGTGCCGGGCCCGGCGCCCTCGGGCCGGGCCAGGACGAAGTGGACGACGTTGTCGAAGAAGTCGGCCTCGGCGGAGGTGATGAACCGCTTCACCCCGGTGATGTGCCAGGTGCCGTCCGGCTGCTGCACGGCCTTGGTGCGGCCGGCGCCGACGTCGGAGCCGGCGTCGGGCTCCGTGAGCACCATGGTCGCGCCCCAGCGGTTGTCGACCAGGTGCCGTGCCAGCTTCTTCTGCTCGTCGGTGCCGAGCTCGTAGAGCAGCTTTGCGAACCCGAAGCCGGCCGAGTACATGTGGACGGCGGGGTTCGCCCCCAGCACGAGCTCCGCCAATGCCCACCGCAGGGAGGGTGGCACCGGCGTCCCGCCCAGCTCGACGGGGACGTCCATGCGCCACCACTCGGCGTCCGTGTAGGCCTGGTAGCTCCTCCGGAACGACTCGGGGAGGGCGACGGTGTGCGTTTCCGGGTTGAACACGGGCGGGTTGCGGTCGGAGTCGAGGAGCGAGTCGGCCAGCTCGTTCTCGGCCAGCCGCGCGACCTCGTGCAGCATCTCCGATGCCGTCTCGGCGTCGATGTCGGCATACGGACCCGTGCCGAGCACGTCCCCGCGCCCGAGGAGCTCGAAGAGGTTGAACTCGATGTCGCGCATGTTCGCCTTGTAATGGCTCATGCTTCTCGCCCCATCCGCACTGGTTACCCGCCGGTAACACAATGATGCTACTCGCGGGTAACCGATACAAGTGTGCGCCGATCGGATCACCCCATCGAGCACATCAAGGCGTGGCGAGGGGCTCGTCGGCGTTCACGGTGAACGGCACGGTGATGACTTCGCCGTCCGCCAGCCGGAACTAGCCCCACAGCCGGTAGAGCCCCGGCGTGGAGAACGTGGCGTGCACGTCCAGCTCCGGGCCGAACGTCTGGCCCGGCAGCGCGAAGACCGGCCGGCCCTCGTCGTCCTCCACGTCGGCGTGCTCGTGGGCGAACGTCTCGCCGTCGCCGCCCATCAGCACCACGTGGCCGGCGGCGGCCAGGTACGGACGGAGGTCGTCCACCGGCCTACGCGTCGTGGCATCCGTGAACGAGAACGTGAAGTCGCTCCGCTCGCCAACGACGGCGTCCCCGTGCAGCTCCACCCGGACGCCGCCCACCACCTGCGTGCGTGCGCTCTCCTCGAGAGCCACCGGGCCCGGCGCATTCCCCGGGACGACGACCTGCTGCCGGTCGTGGACGTCACCCATCTCGCCGCGCAGCCGGAACTCCGTGTTCACCACGTACGTGCCCGGGGTCGGGAACACGAGATCGACCTTCAGCTCGCCCGGTCGGCCCGTCGGCTCGGGGTGGACGTGGGCGAAGGTGCCGAGGTCCTGCCGTGTGGCGATGAGGTGCATCCAGACCTCGTGGCTGCGGGCGAGGTCCTCGACGGGCCGGCCGGTCCGGTCGTCGGTGAGCCGGACGGTCACCGGTGTCGGCTCGCCCGCCACGATGCCCGCGGGGACGTCGAGCCGCACCTTGACGTGCGCGTCGGCCGAGTCCGTGGTCTCGATCTTCGCCGTCATCATGGTGCTCATCGCGGGCCGCATGGGCATTCCCGTGGACTGGGTCCAGGCGAGGACGCCGTTCATGCCGCGCTGGGCACCGTCGGTCCGGCTCAACGCGGTCAGCCCAGCGCCGACGGCGACGGCGACGACTGCCACGGCGACGAGGTAGGCGTACTGGCCGACCCGGCTCGACAGCGGCGGGTGCATGATCTCCTCCGCCGAGCTCGGACGGCGGAACCGCTTCAGCCGCAGTGCGTTCGTCACCACGCTGACCGAGCTCATGGCCATGGCCGCGGCGGCGAGCACCGGGTCGAGCAGGATCCCGCCGGCGAAGTACAGGGCGCCTGCCGCGACCGGGACGAGCAGGACGTTGTAGCCGAAGGCCCAGAAGAGCCCCTGCTTGATGGTGGTGACGGTCCGGCGCGACAGGGCGACGGCGGAGACGATCCCGCGCAGGTCACCGCCGACGAGCGTGACGTCGGAGGCGGCGATCGCGACGTCGCTCCCGGTGCCGATCGCGATGCCGAGGTCCGCCTGGGCGAGCGCGGGCGCGTCGTTGATGCCGTCACCGACCATCGCCACGACGTGGCCGTCGTCCTGAAGGGCCGCGACGCGCTCGGACTTCTGCGACGGCAGTACCTCCGCGAGCACGTGCTCGACCCCGACCTCGCGTGCGACGGCCTTCGCGGTCGCGGCGTTGTCCCCGGTGATCATCCACACCTCGAGGTCGAGGGCCTTGAGCTGAGCCACCGCCTCCCGCGACTCCGGCTTCACCGTGTCTGCGATGCCGAGCAGGCCGGCCAGTGCGCCGTCCACGGCGGCGAACACCGGCGTCGCGCCCGACTGGGCGGCCCTGGCCGCAGCGCCCTGAAGCGGGGAGACGTCGATGCCGGCCGAGCCCATCAGCGCGGCGTTGCCGACCAGCACGTGGCGGTCGCCCGCACGAGCGTCCACACCGTGACCGGTCACCGCCTGGAACGACTGCACCTCGGCGAGAGCAAGTCCCCGCTCCCGTGCCTCGGTGACGACGGCCTCGCCGAGCGGGTGCTCGCTGACGGTCTCCGCGGCCGCGACGAGCGCCAGGAGCTCGTCCTCGCCCCAGCCGTCGAGGACCCTCACACCGGTGAGGCTGGGACGGCCGCGCGTGATCGTCCCGGTCTTGTCGAGGACGACGGCAGTCAGCCGCCTGGCCTGCTCCAGCGCCTCGCCGTTGCCGATGAGGATGCCGAGCTCGGCGGCCTTGCCCGTGCCGACCATGACCGCGGTCGGTGTCGCCAGCCCGAGCGCACAGGGGCAGGCGATGATGAGCACGGCGACCGCCGTCCCGACGGCCATCGTCATCCGGGCGGTGTCGGGCCCGAGGAGCGCCCACGCGCCGAACGTCACGGCCGCCGCCACCAGCACCGCCGGCACGAACCAGGCCGAGACCTTGTCCGCGAGGCGCTGCATCGGCACCTGGGTGCCTTGGGCGTCCTCGACCAGCCGCACGATCTGTGCCAGCGCGGTGTCCCGTCCGACGGCGGTGGTGCGCATCACGAGAGAGCCGTTCCCGTTGATCGTGGCCCCGATGACGGCGTCCCCCGGACCCTTCTCGATCGGCATCGACTCCCCGGTGAGCATGCTCTCGTCGACGCTCGTGGCGCCGTCCATCACGACGCCGTCCACGGGCAGCTTCTCGCCGGGGCGGACCCGGACGAGGTCGCCGACGACGACCTCCTCGACGGGGACGTCGTGCTCGGTCCCGTCGCGGAGCACCCGCGCGGTCTTCGGGGCGAGCGCGACCAGGGCCGTGATCGCCTCCGCGGTGCGCTTCTTGGCCCGGCCCTCCATCCACCTGCCGAGCAGGATGAGGCCGATGATGACCAGCGCGGTCTCGAAGTAGACGTGGAGCGGCAGCCCCCAGCGCTCGGCCGCGGCGGGCCAGAGCGTGACGAAGGCGCTGTAGCCGTACGCCACGCCCGTCCCGAGGGCCACGAGCGTGTTCATGTTCGTCGCTCCATGGCGGGCGGCCGCCCAGGCGGCTCGGTAGAAGACGCCGCCCGCCCAGACCTGGACGAACGTCGACACCACCAGCAGGGCCGGCATCAGCCAGTCCATGGCGTCGAGAGGCAGCGGCAGGTACATCAGCACCATCAGGCCGAGGCCGGCGGCGAGCGACACCTGCCACTTCCGCTTCAGGTCGGCCAGCTCGGCGTCGCGGCCTTCACCGTGCTGGTTGTCCGTGTCCTGGCCGGACGGCGCGGCGGTGGCCGGCGCCTGCGTTGCGGCCGTCCGGGGCTCGTCGCGCGCAGCTGCTGTGTAGCCGGCGCGCGCCACCGCCGCGGTGAGGTCCTCCACCGTCAGCGTCCCGTCGTCGTACTCGACGGCTGCCGTCTCGGTCGCGAGGTTGACGCGAGCGTCCGTGACGCCGTCCAGCCTCGTCAGGGCTTTCTCCACGCGCCGGACGCAGGACGCGCAGGTCATGCCGGCGATGTCCAGCGAGCAGGTGGCGCTGGCCGGTGCGAGTGCTGTGGTCATGGCCGCGGTCCCCTCAGCTCGCGAGGGTGTAGCCGGCCTCCTCGACCGCGGCGGCGACGTCCGCGCGGTCGAGGGGCGGCTGGGTGGTGACGGTGACGACACCCGTGGGCAGGTCGACGGCGACGCTCTGGACGCCGGCCAGCTGGCCGATCTCGGACGTCACGGCGTGGATGCAGTGCCCGCAGGTCATGCCGACGACCTGGAAGGTCGTGGTCCCGACGAAGGTGCGGGGGGTGTTGGTCATCACGGAAGCTCCTCGAGTCGATGGGACGAAGTACCTCGAGGTTCCTTCCAGGGGGCACCTGGTCGCACCGGTGGAACCACCGGGTTCGTTGCCGGGGAGGGCCACCTGGTGGCCCCGCTCCCTACCCACGCCGTGGGCGGGATGTGCGGCCGCCCACGCAGAATGGTCACGTCCAGCACGACACGCCGGCGTGTCCCGCTGGTCGTGACCACTTTGTGGTGCGAGTCCCGACGTAGGAGACGGAGCTTGAAGCTGACGAGCCCTAGAACAGCTGGCGGTAGTTGGCGCTGGCGAGGTCGAGCAGCTCGTCGCCGCGACCCGAGAGCACCGTCCGGATCGCGTACAGGGTGAAGCCCTTGACCTGCTCGGCGGTCACCTTCGGCGGGATCGTCAGCTCCTCCCGCTCCGTCAGGACGTCGACGAGCGCCGGTCCGTCGTGGCTCAGCGCCTTCGCGAGCCCGTCCCGCAGCTCCGAAGAGCGCTCCACCCGGACGCCCTTGATCCCCATCGCCTCCGCCACTGCCGCGAAGTTGGGGTTCTCCAGGTCGGTGCCGTAGTTCACGAACCCGGCGGCCTTCATCTCGAGCTCGACGAAGTTCAGGGACGAGTTGTTGAAGACGACGATCTTGACGGGCAGGCGGTTCTGGGTCACGGTCATCAGCTCGCCGAGGAGCATGGCCAGGCCGCCGTCCCCGCTCAGCGCGATGACCTGCCGTCCGGGGAAGGCCGTCTGGGCGCCGATCGCGTGGGGGAGGGCGTTCGCCATGCTGCCGTGGACGAACGAGCCGATGATCCGCCGGCCACCGCCGGTGTGCAGGTAGCGGGCCGCGTAGATGACCGGCGACCCGACGTCGGGGACGAACACCGCGTCGTCCGTGGCGAGCTCGTCGACGAGGCGAGCCACGTACTGCGGGTGGATGGGCCGCTTCCCCTTGGACTCCGTGGCGAGGTCGTCGAGCTTCGCACGGGTCTTGGCGTAGTGGTCCCGGGCGTCGTCGAGGTGTGCGCGGTTTCGCTGCTCGCCGACCAGCGGCAGCAGTGCACGGACGGTCTCCCCGACGTCGCCGACGAGCCCGAGGTCGAGCGGGGTGCGTCGTCCCAGCTGCTCCCCCCGGACGTCGACCTGGATCACCTTGGCGCGCTCGGGGTAGAACTGCTGGTAGGGGAAGTCGGTACCGAGCATGAGCAGGGTGTCCGACGCGTCCATCGCGCGGTACCCGGACGCGAAGCCCAGCAGCCCGGTCATGCCGACGTCGTAGGGGTTGTCGTACTCGATGCGGTCCTTCCCGCGCATGCTGTGGACGATGGGCGCGGCGAGGCGGTCGGCGAGAGCCATGACGTCCTCGCGCGCATCTGCGACCCCGACGCCCGCCAGGATCGTCGTCCGCGTGCCGGCGTCGAGGATCTCGGCGGCCTGCTGCAGCTCTGTCTCGGACGGCACGACGCGGGCCCGGGTCGGTGGCACGACCACGACGCGGTCGCTCACGGCGTTCTCGAGGGCCACGTCGCCGGGCAGCACGAGCACGGCCACGCCTCGCTGCTCGATCGCCGACCGCATGGCGATCTCCAGGACGCGGGGCATCTGGGTGGGGTGCCCGACGAGCTCGGCGTAGACGCTGCACTCGCGGAACAGGTCCTGCGGGTGGGTCTCCTGGAAGTAGCCGCTCCCGATCTCGCTGCTCGGGATCTGGGCGGCGATGGCGAGCACCGGCACCCGGCTGCGGTTGGCGTCGAAGAGACCGTTGATGAGGTGCAGGTTGCCCGGCCCGCAGCTGCCGACGCAGACCGCGAGCTCTCCCGTGAGCTCGGCGTCGGCGGCGGCGGCGAACGCCGCACCTTCTTCGTGGCGCACCAGGACCCATTCGATGGTCCCGTCACGCCGCAGCGCGTCCGTGAACCCGTTCAGGGAGTCACCGGGGAGCCCGTAGACGCGCTTGACCCCGTTTGCCCTCAGCGTCGCGACGATGTTCTGGGCGATCGTGCCTGCCATCGGTCCTCCTCGACGCCGGATGCCTGACCCGCCTTCCTAGCAGATCGGTGCGGGAACGACTGTGCGAGCGGGCTCGGGCAGCGGCCCCCTGCTCCGTCGCTCCCGGGCGCTGCGGTGCCGTCCCGGCTCTCCGTGGTGCACTGGGACGTGCCCCGTCCGCAGCGCCGGCAGGAGCAGGTCGACGTACCTGCCGAGCCTGACCCGTCCTCGGGTGTCCCCGACGGTGACCTCGCGCTGAGAGCCGACTGCGCGCAGTGCGTGGGCCTGTGCTGCGTCGCCCTTCCGTTCTCCGTCTCGGCCGACTTCGCGATCGACAAGCCGGCTCTTGTGCCGTGCCCTCACCTCCAGGGGGACTTCCGCTGCGGGATCCACTCGCGGCTGCGGCAGAAGGGTTTCCGCGGGTGCACGGTGTACGACTGCTTCGGCGCGGGGCAGAAGGTCACGCAGCAGACGTTCGCCGGCGCCGACTGGCGCAAGGACCCGGGCCTCGCGCGGCGGATGTTCGCGGTGTTCGTCGTCCAGCAGCAGCTGCACGAGATGCTCTGGTACCTGACCGAGGCGGTCACGTTGAGCGCTCCCCGGAGCCTCCGGGACCGTCTCGACGCCCTGCTGCTCGCCACCTCCGCTCATACCGACGCGAGCGCCGAAGCCCTGCTGCAGCTCGACGTGGCGGCGTATCGTGCGCAGGTCGGCGCGGTGCTGGCGGAGGTGAGCGGCCTGGTGCGGGCTCGGGCGCTGCGAGAGCTCCGAGGACGGTCGACGCGCGGTCCGGCGGACCGCGGGGCGGAGCTTCGAGGGGCCGACCTCGTGGGCGCCCGGCTCGCTGGTGCTGACCTACGCGGAGCCAACCTTCGCGGAGCACTGCTCATCGCGGCGGACCTGAGCCGTGCCGACCTCGCTTCCGCCGACCTCGTCGGAGCCGACCTGCGGGACGCCGACCTGAGCGGCGCGGACCTCAGCCGCAGCATCTTTCTCACCGGTCCACAGGTGAGCGCAGCTCGCGGCAACGCCTCGACGCGGCTGCCCGCACGCATCGCCCGCCCAGCCCACTGGTCGTCGTCCTGACGACAGTCAGCCGAGCGGCGGCAGCTTCTGGGGGTTCGCGAGCAGTCGGCGGAACGGGTCCCCCTTCTCCCGCAGCCGGTCGACGACCATTCGGACGGTGAAGCCGTCCGGCCGGAGCGCAGGGTCGTCGAGCTCGTCCCACTCGATCGGCATGGAGACGCTGGCTCCCGGCGTCGGCCGTGGGCTGTACGGCGCCACCAGGGTCTTGTTGATCGCGTTCTGTGTGTAGTCGAGCCGTGCGCGCCCCTTCCGTTGGCGCACCTCCCACTTCCAGCTCAGCAGCTCGGGGACGACGGCGCCGACGGTCCGCGAGAGCTGCTCCACCCAGGCGCGGGTCTCGTCGAAGCTCGGTCCCCGCGCGATGGGTATCCAGACCTGGATGCCGCGGCGTCCCGTCACCTTGGGCTGTCCGGAGACGCCGAGGTGGTCGAGCGCGGTGCGGTGCAGCCGGGCGAGCGTGAGCACCTCGTCCCATGACGTCCGCGAGCCCGGGTCGATGTCGACCAGCGCATAGGTGGGGCAGTGCGGCCTGTCCGTGAACGACGTCCAGGCATGCCACTCCAGTGCGCCGAAGTTCGCTACCCACACGAGTGTGGCCGGCTCGTTCACGACGAGGTAGGTCTGGGTCTCGCCGGGGTCGGCGTCGGGGTTGTCCCACCGCGTGACCCACTCCGGTGCGTGGAACGGAACCTCCTTCTGCCAGAAGCCTTTCGTGCCCGCCCCGTTCGGGTAGCGGTGCATGTTCAGGGCACGGCCGGCCAGGTACGGGACGAGCGTCGGCGCGACCTGTGCCGAGTAGCGGAGGAAGTCGCGCTTCGTCACCGGCTGCTCCCCCTCGCCGGCCGGGAACAGCACCTTGTCGAGGTTCGTCACGCGCAGGCGCCGGCCGAAGACCTCCCAGGTTCCCGCGTCTCCCAGGTCGTCGAGAGCACCGATCTCTTCCTGTGTCGGGAGCACCAGCGGAGCCTCCGGAGTGGGGACACCCGCAGCGACCGCCGGCCAGTCCGAGTGCCAGACGCGGTACGGCTCCTCCTTCACCTCCTCGTTCGTCCGGCCGCTCAGGACCGACCGCGGGTGGTCCGCGGCGTCCCAGCCGTCGACGGCGTACTCGTCCCGCTTGTGCACGAGCAGCCACTGCTCCCTGCCGGAGCGATCCTCGCCCCGGCGCACCAGGACGAGCCGGCCCCGCAGCTTCTGCCCGTACACCTCCGCGTGCAGCTCACCGGCCGCGACCGACTCCACGGGGCCGAGCGGTCCGTGCGGCTCCCACGTGCCGAGGTCCCAGACGATGACGTCACCGGCGCCGTACTGCCCACCCGGGATGACCCCCTCGAAGTCGAAGTACGCCATCGGGTGGTCGTCCACGTGGATGGCGCTCCGCTTCGCCTTCGGGTCGAGGGTCGGGCCTCGCGGAACGGCCCAGCTGGCGAGAACGCCGTCCATCTCGAAGCGCAGGTCGTAGTGGTCACGCCGCGCGCGGTGCCGCTGGACGACGAAACGCAGCTGTCCGTCGTCCGTCACGGCCCGCATCGGCTCGCCGAGGGGAGGCGGTCACCCCGGGGGAGCAGCGTCATGACCGCATTCTGCGCCCGCGCCCTTCCACGTGCCGGACGGGCGCGTACGCTTGGCGCGCGCCGACCGGCCGACCGCGCCGGCCGCGGAGCACCATGCGGCACCTTTCCCATCGGCGCGGCAGAGCGGTCGTCCTGCTGGCCGGCGACGGCCGCCTGATGCCGGCAGGCCACAACCACTCCTACGAGCGCTTCCCGCTGCTGAACGCCCAGGGCCAGCCGGACCGCGACGGGCTGCGCCAGTTCGTGGTGGGCACCGGTGGTGCGGGCCTGTACCCCCTCGAGCCGGAGTGCGCGAACCGGCAGGCCCAGAACGACACCACGACCGGTGTCCTGAAGCTCACCCTCTGGCCCACCTCGTATGCCTGGCAGTTCGTCAGGGTGGACGGCAAGGTGCTGGGCTCGGGGAGCCAGCCCGTCGCCTGACCGGGCCGTCCCCACCGGCTGCCCAGCGCACGTTTCTCGCCGAGTCTGTCCGGCTTGTCCACGGCCCACCGGGGTACGGAGGACGCGTGGCGTGGCGAGGGTGGCAGACGTGGGCTCGCTGGCTGCGGCGGCGAGAAGACCTGCGACGAGTAGGTCTGGACGGAGCCGCCCCGTCGGCCGGTGCTGCCGACGAGACGATCCCGCCTCCGCCGGATGCGGTCGCCCAGGCGGAGGAGGCCGAGCGGGACGTCGACGAGCTGCTGGACGCGGAGGGTGCCGCCGGCACGGCCGCCGACCCCGAAGCCACCACCCCCGGACCGCCGTTCAGCCGCCGGTCGCCGTTCCTGCTCGGGGTCCTCGCCGCCCTCGGGCTATTCGCGGGCTACGGCATCGTGATGGTGCTCGTGCACCTCTCCGCGGTCATCACGCTGGTGGTCGTCGCGTTGTTCATCTCGCTGGGCCTGGAGCCGATCGTGTTCCGGCTCGTCCGGCTGGGGGTGCCGCGAGGCTGGGCCGTGCTCGTCGTCATCCTCGCCGTGACCGTGGTGCTGGCGCTGCTCGGCTGGCTGATCGTGCCCCCGGTCGTGGACCAGGTCACGCAGCTCATCGGCAACGCCCCGGTGTACGTTGACCAGCTCCAGCACGTCGACTGGGTCCAGAAGATCAACGAGCGGTGGCACATCGGTGACCGGCTGCTGCAGGAGCTGCAGACGAGCATCAACGGGGGCACGATCACCTCGGTCTTCGGCGGAGTGCTCGGCATCGGTGAGGCGTTCGCCAACGGCGCCGTCTCGGTCTTCACCGTCCTCGTGCTCAGCCTCTACTTCGTGGCGGCGATGCCGCGGGTCAAGGCGGCCGCGTACAAGGTTGTGCCGCGGACCCGCCGAGCCCGGGTGACCTACCTCAGCGAGGAGATCACGCGTCGGGTGGGCCGATACCTCATCGGGCAGCTGTGTGTCGCGGTCATCAACGCGCTCTTCACGTACATCGTCCTGATCATCCTCGGTCTTCCGTTCCCGGCGGTGCTGGCGACCGTGGTCGGGATACTCGCACTGGTCCCGATCGTCGGGACCATCGTGGGAGGGGTACTCGTCACCCTCGTCGCGCTGACCTCGGGATGGGTGACCGCCGCGATCGTCCTCGGCTACTACATCGCCTACCACCAGTTCGAGAACTACGTACTGTCGCCGCGCATCATGCGCCGAACGGTGGAGGTGCCGCCGATGATCACGATCGTGGCGGTGCTGGCCGGAGGCGCCCTCCTCGGCATCCTGGGCGCGCTGATGGCGATCCCCGTCGCCGCCGGCCTGCTGCTGATCTACGACCAGGTGCTCGTTCCTCGGCAGCAGAGGATGTGACGTCGGCAGCAGAGGATCGTGAGCGCTACATGTACCCGAAGGACGGCGGCACCGGCGCGAGGACGATCCGCCTGCCCGTCACGTCGTGAGGGATGATCCGCACCCAGTGCTCCCGCTCGCCCGGAGCCCAGGGGGACGTCCCCGCGGCCTTGGTCCTCTCGACCAGCTCCTGCCCGTGCTCGGCGCCGACCTCCTCGGCCTGGCCGCGGACGAGCACGCTCCACCCGCTCCGGCTCGCCGTGTCGATGTCGTCCACCTCGAAGGTGACGTTGGCGCGCTGGAGGGCGGCCAGCTTCGTTCCGGCGCTGCTGCGGATGACGATCGTGCCCCTGTCCATGGCGTAGTTGACAGGGATGATCAGCGGGTAGTGGTCGGCGACGACGCCGAGCCTCCCGACCTGGGCGCCCGCCAGCAGGCGGTAGCACTCGTCGCTGTCGAGGGTCTCGAGCTGGTTGCCCTCTTGGTCCGTCACGATGTGCTCCCTGGTCTGGGTGTGCGTCTGGGTCTGGGCCTGCTGCCGTGTCGGGCCCGGTCGCAGTCGGCCTGGCCCGGCCGCATCCCGGTGCGCCTGCGGGCCACATTACGGGCGTGGGCAGACCCGAGGCGGGCGAGGATGTCCGCGTGACGGACCATGCGGTCACGTTGGACGACGTTGCAGCCGAGCTCTACGCCGTCCCGCCCGAGCAGTTCACGGCACGGCGCGACGACCTGGCCCGCGCCACCCGCACCGGCGGCGACCGCGAGCTCGCGAAGGCGGTCAAGGCGCTACGGCGGCCGACGGTGGCGGCCTGGGTCGTGAACACCGCCGTGCGCGAGCGACTGCTGGAGCTCGACGACCTGCTGGACCTCGGCGCGCAGCTGCGCCAGGCGCAGTCGGAGCTGGACGGTCCGCGGATCCGGGACCTCTCACGGGCACGCCAGCAGCTCGAGGCCGACGTGCTGGGCCGTCTCCGGGAGCGTGCCTCCGCCGAGGGTCGGGAGGTCTCCGCCGCCGCGTGGGGAGAGGTCGAGCAGACGCTGCATGCCGCCACCGCCGACACCGAGGCGGCGGACGCCGTGCGGTCGGGTCGCCTGACACGCTCGCTGTCCTACGCGGGGTTCGGGTCGGTCGACGTCTCGAACGCCACTGCGACGCCCTTGCGCGCCCGGCCCGACGAGTGCGCGCCTGTCCCTACGCGCCGAGACGAGCGTCGTCCTGAGAGGCGGACGACGACGGGCCACGAGCCGGGGTCGCGGACGCCGAGCACGGCGAGGCAGGACGACGAGGACCGCCGGCGGCGCGAGCGCGACGAGAGGGCACTTCAGCTGCGGGAGCTGCAGTCGGCCGTGGACGACGCCCAGGCGGCGGTCGGCGACGCCGAGCGTCGGCGCGACCAGACAGCGCGAGCCGAGGAAGGGGCCGAAGCGCGGGTGGACGACCTCTACGAGCGGCTGCAGGACGCCCGGGAGCAGCTCGCCGAGGCGACCAAGGAGGCGGAGTCCGCGGAGCGGGAGCTGGGCCGCGCCGAGCGGTCGCTCGCCGCTGTCCGGCGGAGGCTGGCGCGCGAGCAGGAGCGGACGGCGCGCGGTCAGTCGTAGCGTGCGAAGGACCCCTCCCCGCCTCTCCTCACCTGCCTCACCGCGCGGTACGACGTCAGACTGTGTGTCGACAGTGGCGTTGTGACGGCTGAAGGGGGTACGGGCGTGGGAGTCGAGTACAAGGTCGTGGAGCTCCGCGAGGGTCTCGTCGGCGGCAAGATGTCCGGTGGCAAGCTGGAGAAGGTACTGAACGAGCACGCGGCCAAGGGATGGGTGCTCAAGGCCATCACGGCCGTCGAGGTGAAGGGCCGGATCGGTCCCGGCGGCGTCGAGGGTGTGCTCGTCACGTTCGAGCGGCAGACCTGAGGCGACCCTCATGGCGTCGCGGAGGTGCTCCGCGGCATCGACCGCCCCGCCGGCCGCTCCCGGACTTCCCCCGGCGGACCGGAGGCGACGCGGCGCGGCACGGCCTTGGTGCCCGACCTGCCGGCTGGCCTTCTAGTGGCCGACTCGGCTTGATCGCGCGAGGCTTACCGCTGCACGCCGTCATCACAGACGACCGTGGACCGGGAGAGGAGCACACCATGGCACACGGTCCTAGCGCTGACGACAGCCTCAAGAAGGGGTTGCGACAGCGTCACCTCACCATGATCGCGATCGGGGGCGTGATCGGCGCGGGCCTGTTCGTCGGCTCCGGAGCCGTGATTCAGGAGGTCGGGCCGGGGGCCTTCCTGACGTATGCGATCACCGGCGTTCTCATCGTCATGGTCATGCGCATGCTGGGCGAGATGGCTGTCGCCAACCCGTCGACAGGCTCGTTCGCCGACTACGCGCGCCAGGCCCTCGGTGGGTGGGCCGGATTCAGCGTCGGCTGGCTCTACTGGTACTTCTGGGTCGTCGTCGTCGGCTTCGAGGCTGTCGCCGGCGCCGGGATCCTCCAGCGATGGCTGCCCAACGTCCCTGTCTGGGCGCTGTCCCTGGCGCTCATGCTGCTCATGACCGCGACAAACCTGTTCTCGGTCTCCTCGTACGGGGAGTTCGAGTACTGGTTCGCCGGCATCAAGGTCGCAACCATCGCCGTTTTCATCACGCTCGGCGCGCTGTTCGTCCTCGGTCTCTGGCCCGGCAAGAGCATGGACTTCTCGAACCTGACGGCGCACGGCGGGCTCTTCCCGCACGGGGTGGGCGCGATCTTCGCAGGGATCGTCATCGTGATCTTCTCGATGGTCGGCGCCGAGATCGCGACGATCGCCGCGGCCGAGTCCGACGAGCCGGAACGCGGCATCGTCAAGGCGACGAACTCCGTGGTGCTGCGGATCTCCGTCTTCTTCGTCGGCTCCCTGTTCCTGCTCGCCACGATCCTGCCCTGGAACTCCACCAGGCTCGGTGACTCGCCGTACGTCTCCGCGATGGAGGAGATGGGCATCCCGGCGGTCGCGGAGATCATGAACTTCGTCGTCCTCACCGCCGTGCTGTCGTGCCTGAACTCGGGTCTCTACACGGCGTCCCGGATGCTCTTCGTGCTCGCGGCGCGCAACGAGGCTCCCGCGAAGATGCTCTCGATCAACAGGCGGGGCGTCCCGGCCTGGGCGATCCTGTCGTCGACCGCCATCGGTTTCGCCTGCGTGATCGCTGCCTATGTGTCTCCGGACAAGGTGTTCCTGTTCCTGCTCAACTCGTCCGGCGCGATCATCCTGTTCGTCTACCTGCTGATCTGCCTGTCGCAGCTCGTGATGCGGCGCAAGATCCCCCCGGAGCGGCTGCGTGTGAAGATGTGGCTCTACCCGGTGCTGACGCTTGCGACGGCGGCCGCGATCGTCGCCGTCCTCGTGTCCATGCTCGTCCGGCCCGACACGCGGTCGCAGCTCCTCCTCAGCCTGGTCGCCTGGGCAGTCGTGCTCGTCGCGTACGTCATCCAGCGCAAGACCATCGGCGATGCTCACCTCAGCGAGCAGGGCACCGACGCCGAGGCGCGCGCGGACAAGTGGATGCACGAGCACGGTCCCGCGGCGGAGGTCGAGGTCGACGCGGCGGTCGGAGAGGGACCGATCAACCCTGCGACTCTGCGGAAGATGCGCGAAGAGGGCTACCCGACCGAGGGCATCTGACTGGGTCTCGGTGCTGCTCACCACCCCCCGGGGCCGGGACGCCTCGGCGACCTATGCCCCGGGGGACGGCGACGCCTCGAAGTCGGCCTGCCAGAGGTCCGGGCCGAACACCTCGTACTAGATGTCCCGCGGCGCCACGCCTCGGTCGACGAGCGCGCTCCGGACCGCCTGCATGAACGGAAGCGGGCCGCAGAGGTAGTAGCCGGCGTCCGCAGGCAGGTCGACCTGCCCGAGGTCCACGGTGCCGAAGTACGTGCCGTCCGTGGGCAGGGACGTCTCGCACTCCCGCTCGTACCACACGATGAGCGACGCGTTCGCCAGCGCCCGGACGTCGTCCAGCACCTGTTGCCGGAGGGCGAACGACTGCTCGTCCAGGTCGGCGTGGAGGACGACGACCCGCAGGTGCGAGCTGGCGAGCACGAGGTGGGAGAGCATGCCTGCCATCGGCGTGACGCCGATGCCCGCGCTGGCGAAGACCACCGGCCGTCCCGAGTCGTCGAGGACCACGTCCCCGAACGGCAGCGACATCGTGAGCACGTCGCCCACCTGGACGTCGTCGTGCAGGATCGCGGACACCTCGCCGTCGGGCTTGCCGTCGCCGTGGACACGCTTGACCGCGAACCGGCGGTGCTCTCCGTCGTCCGCACCGGTCAGGCTGTACTGCCGCGGCTGGTTGATGCCGTCACGGGTCCTCACCTGGACGGTGACGTACTGGCCGGGCAGGGACGTCCGGACGAGGCGGTCGTCGATCCGCTTCACACGGAACGTCAGGACGTCGTCCGTCTCGGCGGTCTTCTCGACCACCTGCCACTGCCGCCAGACGGTCTCCGGCTTGACCCCGCGGGCGCTGTAGAGGCCTCGCTCCTGGTTGATCAGCGCGTACGCCATCAGCCAGTAGACCTCGTCCCAGGCGGCGGCGACCTCCGGTGTGACGGCGTCGCCGAGCACGTCGGCGATCGCCCAGAAGAGGTTGTCGTGCACGATCTGGTACTGGTCCGGCCGGATGCCGAGCGAGGCGTGCTTGTGCGCGACCCGGGAGAGCAGCTGTTCCGGCAGCTGCTCCGGGGAGTGGACCAGGGCCGTGGCGAAGGCCGCCACCGACCCGGCGAGGGCGACCTGCTGGGTGCCCTCGGCCTGGTTGCCCCGGTTGAAGAGGCCGTCGAGCAGCTCGGGGTGCGCGCCGAACATGTGCTCGTAGAAGCGCTTGGCGATCTTCTCGATGTTGTCGGCGACGGCTGGCAGGGTCGCGGTGACGATGGGCCGCGAACGGTCGGAGAGCAACGCGGGACCCCCGGGGACGTGGTCGGCGGACGTGGCGGACCCCCTGAGCCAACGTAGCGAGGGATGCGCAGGACGTCTACGTTCGTCCGGTTACCCGCGGTCTCGGCAACGGTCGGGTTTGCCGAAGCAAGGAGACGAAGGAGACGAGCATGAGCGTCGCGATCCGCAGCCTGGTGGTCCCGGTGTCCGACCTGGACGCCGCCAAGGCGGTCTACAGCGTCCTGCTCGGCGCACCGCACACCGACGAGCCCTACTACGTCGGGTACAACGTCGGCGGCTTCGAGGTCGCCCTGGCTCCGGGGGACGTCGCGGGTGGACCGGTGGCCTACGCCGACGTCGACGACCTCGACGCGATTCGTTCGACCCTGCTCGCGGCCGGAGCGACCGAGCGGAGCGGCCCTCGTCAGGTCGCGCCCGAGGCCCGCGTGTGCGTGCTCGCCGACGCCGACGGCAACCCGATCGGCCTGCGGGGGCGGTGACGGCGTTCTTCCGACGTCACTCGCGAGCGGTGGGCGCTACCGAGGGGCGAACACCGCGGTCGCCGTCCAGCACGCGTCATTCCGCAGGGCGAGGCGCGTCGTGCCCGAAGGCCTCGTCGACGGCATCCGCGAGGTCGGCCATGGAGCGGAACTCGAGGTTGTAGGTCCACTGCTCGGTCGGTTCGGGAGTGGCCCCCCAGCCGGGACGGTCGTGCCGGCGGTTGATCCAGACCGACTCCAGGCCCTCCCGCTTCGCGGGTACGTGGTCGTGGAAGAGGCTCTGCGCGACGTGCAACAGCTGGCCGCGGTCGACGCCGAGCTCTTGGAGCGTGGTGTCCAGTGCGCGGAAGTGGTTCTCGGCCGGCTTGTAGGCCCCGACGTCCTCCGCGGTGATCACCGCCGCGAAGTCGCCGTGCAGCCGCCGGTTGCTGCCCGCGAAGCCCTCGCGGTGCACGTTGGACAGGATGATCAGCCTGTAGTGCCCTGCCAGCCGCGCCAGCGCGTCGGCGGAGTCCGGGAAGGCCGGCCAGTCCGGGACCGAACCGCCGAGCCGCTGGGCCCACTCCTCGCTGACCGGCCGTTGCAGCCTTTCGCCCGTCCGGCGGAAGGCCTCAGCGAGGACGTGCGGGTAGAGCGCCGCGGGCGTCTCCCGTTCGACTGCGGCCTCGTTGTCGGCGTAGGCGAGCAGGAGCTCCTCGTCGGTGAGGTGGAGTTCCTGCTCCCGGGCCCACGGCACCAGCACTGCCGCGATACCCGCCTCCCAGTCGATGAGGGTGCCGTAGCAGTCGAAGCTCAGTGCTGTGAAGGCGGCCAGGTCCAGGTCGTCGGTCATCGCGGGTTCCTTCCGTCAGGGGGACGGCGACGGGCCGGGCTCGCCGTGATGCGAGCTTCACCCTGTCAGGTGACCACGTTGTCGCCGTGGCGATGGACCACCCTCCATTCGCCGTCCTCGCGCCGGTACACCTGGGTGGCCCGCAGCGTGTAGCTCGTGGCCTGGCCGTCGACCGAGGTCGAGACGTGCTCCAGCCCGGCCGTGTAGGCCATGTCTCCCGCCACGTCGAACGCCTGCAGCTCGAGCTCGTAGGAGGTGCAGCTCGAGAAGCGCCTGGCCAGGAAGGAGAAGAGCTGGTCCACCTCCTCCCGGCCGATCGCGTTGCGCCACGCGCCCAGAACGGTCACCGGCTCCCGACGGGACCAGAGCCGGCGACGCGGGTCGGCGTCGCCGTTGTGCAGGGCGAGCTCTGCCTCGTACAGCACGGTTCTGACCCATGCGAGGAAGTCGTCGCGCTCGGACACGCTTGACAGGATGACGCGGTTCCGCGGTTCGCACACGTGGTTTCGCGACGTCCCGGACCGGGAAGAGCTCACACGTCCGCCGCGGCGAGCTGCCTCGGGAAAGGGCACGCCTCGGACGTCGGAACAGGACATGTGCTTGTGTGGCGTGATGAGTGACGTGCAGGTGCGTGACGTCCCGGACAGCCGGCGGTACGAGGCGTGGGTGGACGGTGAGCTGGCCGGTTTCGCGGAGTACCAGAAGACCCAGGAGCTGATCGTCTTCACCCATACCGAGGTGAAGGCCGGCTACGAGGGCCAGGGAGTCGGCTCGCAGCTCGTGCGTGAGGCTCTCGAAGACGTCCGGGAGCAGGGGACTCACCGGGTCCTGCCCCTGTGCCCGTTCGTGTCGTCGTGGATCGGTAGGAACCGCGAGTTCGCGGACGTGGTGTACCGCGCGAAGCCGAGCTCCGTTCCCGATTGAGCGGGGCACCCGGTATGTGCCTCGGTGTGGACGCTGAGCGGGGTCACCGCCATCAGACACCTCGGTCGAACACCGCACCGTCAGTCAGGCGTCCGGCTGTCGCTCCAAGGCGGCTCGGTCCCAGTCACCGGTGCGGGCTGCCGCTTCGTACGTCCGCGTGGCCGAGCTGCCCGTGGCGAGCTGGCAGCCCACACGCGACACCATGATGCTTTGGCTCCAGGTGGTGGGCAAGGTCCGGATCGCCCGCGCCCCCCTGCTCAACCACTGGTGGAGCTCGACCCTGTACGTGACGTCGCGAGGACTGACGACCTCGCTCGTGCCTGACGGGGCTGGGCGGAGCTTCTCCATCGACTTCGACTTCCTGGACCACCGCCTCGACGTCACGACCACGCTCGGTCACAGCCGCAGCCTCGAGCTCCGGCCGATGGCGGTGAAGGACTTCTGTGCCGAGCTCACCGCGCTGCTGGAAGAGCTGGACCTGGCTACCGAGACCTGGCCCGTGCCCGTCGAGCTCCCTGACGCCATCCCCTTTCCCGAGGACGCCGTGCACGTCCTACGACGGCCCGTGGGTAACCGCGTTCTGGCGCACTCCGGTGGAGGTCGAGCGGGTCTTCGACGT
>JBKHWX010000054.1:0-16049 GCA_046566325.1 Actinomycetes bacterium
TTCCTGGGCCAGCCACCGGTCCTCGCCAACCTTTTCGGCGTCGAGCTGTGGGAGCGCTTCTCCTTCTACGGCATGCAGGGGATCCTCCTGATCTACCTGTACTACAGCGCTCGGGAGGGTGGCCTCGGCGTCGACCAGGGCGTCGCGACGAGCATCGTCGGTGCCTACGGGGGCGCGGTCTACCTGTCGACGATCCTGGGCGCCTGGCTGGCCGACCGCGTTCTGGGCGCCGAGCGAACGCTGTTCTACAGCGCGGTTCTCGTGATGCTCGGGCACATCTCGCTGGCCGTGCTGCCGGGCCTGGTCGGTGTCGGCGTGGGCCTCGTGCTCATCGCCCTGGGCAGCGGCGGCGTGAAGGCGAACGCCACCTCTCTCGTCGGGACCCTCTACGAGGACGACGACGACCGCCGCGACGCCGGTTTCTCCATCTTCTACATGGGCATCAACATCGGCGCCCTGATCGGGCCGCTGCTCACGGGGCTGCTGCAGCAGGAGCTCGGGTTCCACTACGGCTTCGGGTTGGCCGCGATCGGAATGTTCGTCGGGCTCGTCCAGTACGCCATCGGCCGCAAGCGGCTGCCGGAGGAGGCCAACGACATCCCCAACCCGCTGCCAGCTTCGCGACGTATGCGGATGGCCGGCATCCTGGTCGCTGTCATCGTGCTGCTGGTGATCCTCATCCTGACCGGCGTCCTCACGGCCGGCCGCTTGTCGACGACGGTCGTCGCCCTCGCGATCATCGCGGCTGTCGCCTACTTCGTGGTGATCCTCTCGAGCTCGCACATCAACACCAACGAGCGGCACCGGGTCGTCGCCTTCATCCCGCTGTTCATCGCAAGCGCGGCGTTCTGGTCCCTCTACCAGCAGCAGTTCACGGTGGTGACGATCTACTCCGACGAACGGCTGAACCGTGACCTCTTCGGCTGGGTGATGCCCGTGCCGTGGGTGCAGTCCATCAACCCGGTCTTCATCATCCTGCTCGCGGGGGCGTTCGCCGCCCTCTGGACGAAGCTCGGGCACCGCCAGCCCTCCACGCCGGTCAAGTTCGCCCTGGGGACGGCGACCATGGGCGTGGCGTTCCTGCTCTTCCTGCCCATGGCCGGTGGCGGGCCGAACAGCGCTCCTCTGCTCGGCCTCGTGGGAATCCTCTTCGTCTTCACCGTCGCCGAGCTGCTGCTGTCTCCCGTCGGCCTCTCGGTCTCCACGAAGCTGGCCCCCGCCATCTTCCGCACCCAGATGGTCGCGCTCTTCTTCCTGTCCATCGCCCTGGGCACGGCGATGTCCGGCACGCTCGCGAAGTTCTACAGCCCGGAGAACGAGAGGGCGTACTTCGGCATTCTCGGCTCCGTCGCGATCGTCATCGGCGTCGTGCTGCTGCTGGTCACGCCGTGGATCCGGCGGCTGATGGGGTCGGTGCGCTGATCCGGACCGAGGGGGCGCCCGGGCCTCCCGTCAGCCCACCACCGGCTCGCCCACCAACCTCACACCCGCTTCCTCCATCTGCCGCAACGCCTTGGCCGTCGTCTCGGGCGCGACGCCGGCCGTCATCGAGAGCAGCACCTCGGTCCCGAAGCCCTCCGCCGCCGCGTCCAGCGCGGTCGCGCGGACGCAGTGGTCCGTTGCGATGCCCACGATGTCGACCTCGTCCACCCCGTGGGAGCGCAGCCACGGCGCGAGGCCCAGAGGCTCGCCGTCCGGGTCTTCCGTCATGCCTTCGAAGCCCGAGTACGCGGCCTCGTGCGCGCCCTTGCGGAACATGGCGTGGACCGAGCCGGTGTCCAGGGACGGATGGAACTGGGCCCCCTCGCTGTCCGCGACGCAGTGGGCAGGCCAGGTGTTCACGTAGTCCGGGGACTCGCTGAAGTGCTCTCCCGGGTCGTAGTGCCAGTCCTGCGTCGTGACCACGACGTCGTAGCGGTCCTCGTTCTCCCGGATGTAGTCGGTGATCGCGGCCGCGACCCCCGCCCCGCCGGCCACCGCCAGCGAGCCTCCCTCGCAGAAGTCGTTCTGGACGTCCACCACGACCAGGGCCCTGCTCATCGCGCTGCCTCCTCCTGCTCGTACCTCGTCGGGATCGCGGCCTCGCCCTTGGCGAGCCGATGGGCGGCCGCCGGCAGCTCGCCGAACGAGGCCCGGTGCCGCTTCCGCGCCGCGACCACCCCTTCGGGGCCGGTGCACGCGCGGTCCGCCTCGCCCTGCAGCACCAACGGGACGAGCAGGGGTCGGTCGTCGGCATCGCCGAGCGGAGGGTGCCCGATCCCTAAGACCTCGGCCTCCGCCGTCCCGTTCTCGTCGCGGCGCCGGAGCGCGTACTTGCGCCCGCCCACGCTGGTCTTGCTCTTGGACGCCTTCGCCACGTTGACCATCTCGCCGTTCCCGCCCTCACGCGCCACGAGCTTGTAGACCAGCCCGGCGGTCGGATGCCCGCTTCCCGTGACCAGCGACGTGCCGACACCGTAGGAGTCCACCGGACCGGCGGCGAGGGCGGCGATCGCGTACTCGTCCAGGTCGCTCGTGACGACGATCTTCGTCCGCGTGGCCCCGAGCGAGTCGAGCAGCTTCCGCACGTCCTGCGCCTGCGCCAGCAGGTCGCCCGAGTCGAGGCGGACGGCGCCCAGCGTCGGCCCGGCAACCTCCACCGCCGTCCGCACCGCCTTCTCGACGTCGTAGGTGTCGACGAGCAGCGTCGTCCCCGGACCGAGGGACTCGACCTGGGCCTCGAAGGCCGTCCTCTCGTCGTCGTGCAGCAGCGTGAACGAGTGCGCGGCCGTCCCCACCGTCGTCAGGCCGTACTGGCGCCCCGCCTCCAGGTTGGACGTCGACACGAAGCCGCCGATGACGGCCGCGCGTGCCGCCGCCACGGCGGCGTCCTCGTGCGTGCGCCGCGAGTCCATCTCCAGGCACGGCCGGCCACCCGCGGCGCAAGTCATCCGCGAGGCGGCCGACGCGATCGCGCTGTCGTGGTTGAGCACCGAGAGCACGAGCGTCTCGAGCAGGACGGCCTCGGCGAACGTCCCCTCGACCACGAGGATGGGGGAGCCGGGGAAGAAGCACTCACCCTCGGCGTAGCCCCAGACCGACCCGCCGAACCGGTACGTCGACAGCCAGTCCAGCGTGGCGTCGTCCACCACGTACCCCTCGCGCAGCCAGCCGATCTCGGCCTCGGTGAAGCGGAACCGCTCCAGCTCCTCCAGCAGCCGGCCCGTCCCGGCGACGACCCCGTACCGGCGGCCGTCGGGCAGCCGTCTAGCGAACACCTCGAACACGCTGCGGCGGGAGGCTGCCCCGCTGCGCAGCGCCGCCTCGACCATGGTGAGCTCGTAGCGGTCCGTCAGCAGCGCCGAGGAGGACTCTCCCCAGGCCCGGTGCGGCTGTGCGTTCGAAGCGATCACAGGGGCAACCCTAGAGTGGGTGCGTGCCCGCAGGAGGAAGGCTTGACGTTCGGCCGGTGTCCGCCGTGGCTGCCGTCCCGGTCGAGGAGCGGCAGGCCGACGTCGACGAGCTCCTCGAGACCGAGCGCCCCTGGGTCACGATCGTCTGGAACGACCCGGTCAACCTCATGTCCTACGTCACGTACGTCTTCCAGACGTACTTCAAGTACCCCCGCTCCAAAGCCGAGAAGCTGATGCGCCAGGTCCACCACGAGGGGCGGGCCGTGGTGTCGAGCGGCACGCTGGAGGAGATGGAGCGCGACACCGAGGCCATGCACGGCTACGGCCTCTGGGCCACGTTCACCCACGACACGAGCGGGTGAGGCGTCGTGGCCACCGCATTCCGGACGTCCGACCCCGGCGTCACCGCCTCGTTCGACGAGGCCGAGCGCGACCTGCTGACCCGGCTCTTCCTCGACGTCGCGGAGATGCTGGAGCAGGGCCTGCCGGACGACGCCGACCCGCTGGTGTCGCTCGTCGGGATCACCCCCGAGGCTCATGTCCCCGAGGACCCCGCCCTCGCCCGCCTGCTTCCTCCCGGGACGACCGGGGACGACGAGCTGGCCGGCGAGTTCCGCCGCTTCACCGAGATGGGCCTCCGGGAGCGCAAGTCTGCTGCCCTGCGGCGGGCAGCGGCGTCCCTCGCGACCGTCAGGCCTCCCGAGCGGGTCCGTCGGAAGGCGGCCGAGAAGGCGGGGCGGCTGGAGCTGGACCGCGAGGCGGCGGGGGCATGGGTGACCGCCCTCACGGACGTCCGCCTCGTGCTCGCCGAGCGTCTCGGCATCCGGACCGACGAGGACGCCGAGGAGCTGCACGACCTCGCCGAGAGCGAGGACGAGGAGGACCCGCGAGCCTGGCTTGCGGCGGTCTACGACTTCCTCACCTGGCTGCAGGAGACGCTCGTGACCGCGCTGTCCGCGGGGCTGCGCTGAGGGCGAGCGAAGTCCTGGGACCGTCGGCGTCCCGGCGCGCGCTCACGCCAGCAGCGTGTCTCCCCAGAACGCGCCGGCGCCGACACCCGGTGGCACTGCCCAGATCCCCGACCCCGTATGGCGGAGGTACTCCATCATCCGGTCACGGCCGGCGAGCGCCTGCTGGATCGGGATGAACGCCCTGCGCGGGTCACGCTGGTAGGCGAGGAAGAACAGGCCGGCGTCCAGGTGCCCCAGCCCGTCCGACCCGTCCACGAAGTTGAAGCCGCGACGCAGCATCTGGGCCCCGCCGTGGACGGACGGGTGGGCGAGCCGGACGTGAGAGTCCGCGGGCAGGGCGTGCAGGTCGATCTCGTCGTGCTCGCGCAGCCTGCCGAGGGGGGCGCCCTCGCCCTTGGTGCGGCCGACGATCTGCTCCTGCTCGTCCAGCGAGGTGCGGTCCCAGGTCTCGACCACCATCGAGATCCTGCGCGCGACGAGGTACGACCCTCCCGTCATCCACGCCGCGCCGGACGAACCAGCCGAGTCATCCGGCTGCACCCACACGTGCTCGTCGAGGGTGGCGGTGTCCCTGCCCGAGGGGTTCGCGGTGCCGTCCTTGAACCCGAACAGGTTCCGCGGGGTCGGCTGGTCCGGCGAGGTGCTCGCCGCCTTCCCGTAGCCCAGCTGCGCCCACCGGACGGCGGCACGCCCGTGCGCGATCCGCGTCAGGTTCCGCACCGCGTGGACGGCGACCTGCGGGTCGTCCGCGCAGGCCTGGACGGCGACGTCACCGCCGCAGCGAGCCGGGTCGAGCGTGTCGCGCGGGAACGGGGGCAGGTCGACCAGGGCCTCCGGTCTCCGGTCGGCCAGCCCGAAGCGTGCGTCGAACAGCGAGGGCCCGAAGCCGACGGTGAGCGTCAGCCGGCTCGCCGCGGAGTCGAGCGCCTCTCCCGTGTCGTCCGGAGGTGCGAGCGGCGACCCGCCCACCGCGCCGTGGGCACCGACCGGCCGGCCGGCGCACATCGCCCGAGCAGCCGCCGTCCAGTCGCGCAGCAGCGACACGAGCTCGTCCCGGCCGGTCGCGGTCACGTCGAAGGCGGCGAAGTGCAGGTGGCTCTGTACGTCGGTCGCGATCCCCGCCTGGTGCCCGCCCTCGAACGGGACGACGCCCGCGGGCTCCTCGGCGCCGTCCCCCTGCTCCGCGCGCGCAGCGACCATGCCGGCCGTGACCAGGCCGGCACCCGCCGCGCTCGCGGTGAGCGCGCCGAGCAGGCCCCGGCGGGAGAGCTGGGGGTCCATCAGCCCGCGGCGGTCGACGCCAGCCGAGACAGGGGCTCGCCGAGGGAGTCGACGACGCGGGCCAGCTCGCGCCGTCCCTGCTCGTCGACGGTGTCGTACGAGACGTAGCCGTCGCCCTGCCTGTACGCGGCCAGCGCGTCGCGCACCCCGGCGAACTTCTCGTCCAGCGTGGCCGCCAGCTTCGCGTCGTTCCTCTCGACCAGCGGCCGCAGCACCTCGAAGCCCTTCTGCGCGCCCTCAACGTTGGCCCCGAAGTCGTAGAGGTCGGTGTGGGAGAAGACCTCCTCCTCACCGGTCACCTTGCCGGTCGCGACCTCGTCGAGCAGCTCCTTCGCGCCGTTGCCGATGGACGTGGCGGTGATGACGGCGTTCGGGACGCGCTGCTGCAGCTCCTTGACGTCGGCGAGCAGCTGGTCGGCGACCGGGGCGAGGCCGGACAGGTCCTCGCCGGTCCAGAGCGCCTTCTCCAGCCGGTGCCAGCCGGTGAGCTCCTGGCCCGGTTCGAGGTCGGCCTCGCGGGCGTCGATCCGCGGGTCGAGGTCGCCGAAGCTCTCCGCGACCGGCTCGATCCGCTCCCACGGCTCCCGCGAGATCGCGTACAGCGACTTCGCCTTCTCGACGTCCCCGGCCTTGACGGCGGCGACGAGCTGCTCGACCAGGGGCACGAGCTCGGTCGCCTGCGCACCCACCCACTCGCGGTACTGGTCCGCGGCGCGACGGGCCACCGGGTCGGCCTTGGCGTCCCCGCTGACGGTGATGTCCGTGCGGATGCCGTTACCTGTCATCCCCGGCTTGCACGCGACCTGGTACTTGCCCTCGGGCAGGTCGACCGTGAGGTCGTAGCTCGTCCCCGGCCCGATGTTTTCCTTCTCGGTGACGATCCGGTCGCCCTCGTAGACGTAGACCTCGGTCACCTGGCTGCCGCCGTTGGTGATCGCGAACCTGGTGACCCCGGCCGGAAGCTCGGTCCGGGAGAGCGCGCACTCGTCGTCCGTCGCCTTGACCTGCACCGGCCCCGGCCCGCCGGACGTGCTGGCCTGGGGCTCGGCGTCGGTCGAGCAGCCGGCCAGCACGAGGACCGTACAGCTCCCGGCGAGGAGGGCGCGCGCGAGCGCGGTGGGCGACGTCGGCACGGGGAACGTTCTCCTGAAGGGTCGGTGGCGGATCGGGTGCGCGCCCGAGCTAGGGGCTCAGGCGACGGTCGCACCCACGCGGGGCTGCGTCGGCGCGGAGGAGCGCACCGGTCGGAAGAACACGAGCATCATCGGGACGACGTAGGCGAGCCAGACCGTCGCCTGCAGCACCGTCGTGGCCGGCGAGAAGTTGACGGTGCCCTTGAGCAACGTGCCGTACCAGCTGCCGGGCGGGATCTGCGCGCTGAGGTCGAAGGCCAGGGTGTTCAGGCCGGGCAGCACGCCGGCCTCCTGCAGGTCGTGCACACCATAGGCGAGGACGCCGGCCGCGACGATGATCAGGGCCGCGCCCGTCCACGTGAAGAACTTGCCGAGGTTGATGCGGACGGCGCCTTTGTAGATCAGCCAGCCGATGCCGACGGCGAGGGTCAGGCCGACGGCAGCGCCGGCGATCGGCTGCCAGCCCTGCCCGGTCGCCTGGATCGCCGCCCAGAGGAAGAGGGCGGTCTCCAGGCCTTCTCGGCCCACGGCGAGGAACGCGGTCAGGGCAACGGCCCCGGCCCCGAGGGCGACTGCGCTCTGCATCTTGCCGTCGAGCTCCCGCTTGATCGTCCGGGAGGCCTTGCGCATCCACAGGATCATCCACGTGACGAACCCGACCGCGACGATCGACAGGGTGCCGCCGAACAGCTCCTGCTGCTCGAACGTCATGTTGCGCGACGTGAACTGCAGCAGCGCCCCGAAGCCCAGGCTGAGGGCGACGGCGCTCAGCACCCCGATCCACACCGGGCGAAGTCTGTCCCGGTGACCGGTCTTGACGAGGTAGGCGACCAGGATCCCCACGACCAGAGAGGCCTCGAGACCCTCCCGAAGGCCGATCAGCAGGTTCGCGAACACGGGCAGTCCTTACGTCGGCGGCTCGCCTGTCGAGCCTCGGACAAGGTCAGGCTAGCCTTACCTCGCTGCCGTCGTCCATGGGGGAAGCGGCTCGAACGGGCGTGTCGGACGCGGCGCCGGACCCGGCCTCGCGCACGTCGGCACCGGGGGTTCAGCGCGCTCTCTTCCCCTCCCGCCCCGCGCCGCACCGTAGGCTCGCCCGCGTGGTGGACGCGCCCATCGGCATCTTCGACTCCGGCTTCGGCGGGCTGACCGTGGCGCGCGCCGTGCTCGACCAGCTGCCGCACGAGCCCGTGCTGTACATGGCGGACACGGCGCGCCAGCCGTACGGCCCCCGACCCATCGCGGAGGTGCGCGAGTTCGCGCTCCAGTGCCTCGACGAGCTGGTCGGGCAGGGGGTGAAGCTGCTCGTGATCGCGTGCAACTCGGCGAGCGCCGCCGTCCTGCACGACGCCCGCGAGCGGTACGACGTGCCGGTCGTCGAGGTGATCCGGCCGGCGGTGCGCCGGGCGGCGGCGGCGACCCGCAACGACCGCGTGGGTGTGATCTGCACCGCCGCCACCGCTACCTCGGGCGCGTACGAGGACGCGTTCGCGGCCGCGCCCGCCGTCCAGGTGGTGACGCAGGCCTGCCCCCGGTTCGTCGAGTTCGTCGAGGTCGGGGTGACGTCTGGCTCCGAGCTGCTGGACGTCGCCCGCTCCTACCTGCGTCCGATCGCGGACGCCGGCGTCGACACCCTCGTGCTCGGCTGCACGCACTACCCCCTGCTGACCGGCGTCATCTCTTACGTGATGGACGAGCTGGCACCCGACCGCTCCGTCTCCCTCGTCAGCAGCGCGGAGGAGACGGCCCAGGAGGTCTACCGCCAGCTGACGCGCCGGGGGATGAACCGTCCTGACTGGCTTCCCGCGCCGCAGCACCGCTTCCTCACCACCGGCGACCCCGCCCCGTTCGCCGCGCTCGCCCGCCGGTTCCTCGGGCCGGAGGTGGCGCTCGTGGGGGCGGCGGAGGTCGCGGGGGTACCCGTATGAGACTGACCGTCGTCGGCTGCTCGGGCTCCCTGCCGGGCCCGCGGTCGCCGGCCTCCTCCTACCTGGTCGAGGCCGAGGACGACGGCGGCCGGACCTGGCGGGTGGTGCTCGACCTGGGCAGCGGCGCCCTCGGGCCCCTGCAGCGGCACACGAGGCTCACGGACCTGGACGCCGTCCTGCTGTCGCACCTGCACCCGGACCACTGCATGGACCTCTGCGGGCTGTACGTGGCGCTGCGCTACGACCCGAGAGGCGCCTCGAAGCGGCGGCTGCCCGTCCACGGACCCACCTCCACAGCGGACCGGATGGCCCGAGCGTACGACCTCTCCCCGGACCCGGGGATGACGGAGGAGTTCGACTTCGTGGCGTGGCGAGAGGGCGAGGAGGTCCGGATCGGCCCGTTCGCGGTCACGGCGCGACGCGTCGTCCACCCGGTGGAGGCGTACGGCATGCGCCTCGAGGCGCCGGGCGAGCAGGGCGGGCGCAAGATCCTCGCCTACACGGGGGACACCGACTCCTGCGACGCCCTGGAGGAGCTGAGCGCCGGCGCCGACCTGCTGCTGGCCGAGGCCGCCTTCCAGGAGGGCCGGGACAGCCAGCGCGGCATCCACCTCACGGGCCGGCGGGCCGGTGAGCTCGCGAGCACCGCCGGGGTAGGCGAGGTCGTGCTCACCCACCTGCCGCCGTGGAACGACCCCGAGGTCTCCCTGGCCGAGGCGCGCTCCGCGTACGCGGGCCCGATCACGCTCGCGGAGCAGGACGCCGTCCACGTGCTCTGAGCTCTGCCGTCCGGCCGCTTCGCTGTCGGTGGGCTGCCCTACCCTCGCCGCCATGACGAACCGACCCGACGGACGGCGTCCCGACGAGCTCCGGCCCGTGCGGATCACCCGCGGCTGGCTGCGCCACGCGGAGGGCAGCGTGCTCGTGGAGTTCGGCTCCACCCGCGTGCTCTGCGCCGCCTCGTTCACCGAGGGGGTGCCGCGCTGGCGCAAGGGCTCGGGGCAGGGCTGGGTGACGGCCGAGTACTCGATGTTGCCGCGGGCGACCACCACGCGGTCGGACCGGGAGTCCGTGAAGGGGCGCATCGGCGGCCGGACGCACGAGATATCGCGGCTCATCGGCCGCTCCCTGAGGTCCGTGGTCGACACGAAGCTGCTGGGCGAGAACACGATCGTGCTCGACTGCGACGTGCTGCAGGCGGACGGCGGGACCCGGACCGCCGCTGTCACCGGCGCCTACGTCGCCCTTGCCGACGCCCTGGCCTGGGCGCGGCGCCGGGGGGTCGTCCGACGGGACCCGCTGACGGACTCCGTCTCCGCCGTCAGCGTGGGCATCAGCGACGGGGCGCCGGTGCTCGACCTGGACTACACCGAGGACGTCAAGGCCGGCACCGACATGAACCTCGTCGTGACCGGCCGCGGGTTGTTCGTCGAGGTGCAGGGCACGGCCGAGGGCGCCCCCTTCGACCGGTCGGAGCTCGACGCGCTGCTCGAGCTGGGCCTGGCGGGCTGCGCTCGGCTGGCGAAGCTTCAGGCCGAGGCGCTCGCGGAGGAGCTTCCCGCCGGCCCGGCGGCCGGGACGGCGTGACGCCGGCGGCCGCCCCCGAGGGGGCACGTCTTGTGCTGGCGACGCGGAACCGTCACAAGGTGCGCGAGCTGAGGCAGATACTGGAAGACGTGCTCGGTAACCGGCTCGACGGGCTCGACCTCGAGCGTGCCGTGGTGTGCGCGGCCGACCTCGAGGGCGTCGAGGACGTCGTCGAGACCGGGGTGACGTTCGCGGAGAACGCCCTGCTGAAGGCCAGGGCGGTCTCGGCGGCCACCGGCCTGCCCGCCGTCGCGGACGACTCCGGTCTCGCGGTCGACGTCCTCGGCGGCGCTCCGGGCGTCTTCTCCGCGAGGTGGGCCGGCCGGCACGGGGACGACGCGGCGAACCTCGCGCTGCTGCTGGCCCAGCTGTCCGACGTCCCCGACTCCCACCGAAGGGCCAGGTTCGTCTGCGCGGCGGCCCTGGTCGCCCCGGACGGCGCAGAGCGGGTCGAGACCGGCGAGCTCGTGGGGACGCTCGGACGCGAGCCCCGGGGGGACGGCGGGTTCGGCTACGACCCGGTGCTGCGTCCCGAGGGGGAGTCGCGCACGTGCGCGGAGCTGACGCCGGCGGAGAAGAACGCGATCAGCCACCGCGGCCGGGCGGTGCGCGCCCTTGCCCCGGCGATCGCCGAGCGCCTAACCGGAGCCGGGTCGGCGACCGGCCAGGCTGTCCGGCGAGGGGCGGCGGAGCGCTGATGCGCACGCGAGCAGCTGCCGTCGCGGGGCTGCTCGCCGGTGCGCTCGCGCTGGGCGTCGCCGAGCTGCTCGCCGCCCTGGTGTCGCCGACCGCGTCACCCGTGCTCGCCGTCGGGGGCGCGTTCGTCGACGCCACCCCGACCTGGCTGAAGAACTTCGCGGTCGAGACGTTCGGCACGGCCGACAAGCTCGTGCTGCTGGTCGGCATCGGCGTCGTGGTCGCCCTGCTCGCCGGCGTCGCCGGCGTGGTGGCCAGCCGCCGCTGGGCCTTCGGCGCCCTGCTCGTGGTCGCGCTGGGTGTCGTGGCTGCCGTGGCTGCGGCGACGCGCCCGGGCGCCGGCGTCCTCGACCCGGCGCCCAGCCTGCTCGGGGCGGCGGCCGGGCTGTTCGCCCTGCGGCTGATGCTCGACCGGCTGCCTGGGTCGGTCCCGCACCTGGGATCGCACGCTGCCCGTGCGGACCGCGACCCCGGGCGCGCCGGAGAGGAGACGTCGGACGCCGGGAGGAGCCGACGGGCCTTCCTCGGCGCCGCGGGCGGCACGGCGCTGGTCGCGTTCCTGTCGGTGGGCGCGGGACGGCTGGTGAGCGGTGCGAGCCGGAGCGTCGCCGCCGCCCGGACGGCCCTGCGGCTGCCGTCCCCTGCCGTCCCCGCCCCGCCGCTGCCGAAGGGCGCGCAGGCACCGGTTGCGGGGATGCCGCCCTTCGTCACCCCTGCCGACACCTTCTACCGGGTGGACACCGCCCTGCTGCTCCCCGAGGTGGAGGCGTCGGGGTGGCGGCTGCGCGTGCACGGCATGGTCGAGCGCGAGGTCCGGCTCGACTTCCAGGACCTGATGCGCTCCGACCTCGTCGAGGCCTGGGTCACACTCTGCTGCGTGTCGAACGAGGTCGGGGGACCGCTGGTGGACAACGCCCGCTGGCTGGGGCTGCCGGTACGCCAGGTCCTGGCGCGTGCGGGGCCGAAGGCCGGCGCCGACATGGTGCTGTCGACCAGCGCCGACGGGTTCACGGCCTCGACGCCGCTGTCGGTGCTGACCGACGACCGCAACGCGCTGCTGGCCGTCGGCATGAACGGCCGGCCGCTCCCCGTCGCCCACGGGTACCCCGTGCGCATGGTCGTGCCGGGGCTCTACGGCTACGTCTCTGCGACGAAGTGGGTCGTGGACCTGCAGGTGACGAGGTTCGCCGACCGGACCGCGTACTGGACCGACAGGGGCTGGGCACCTCGCGGTCCGGTGAAGACGATGTCTCGGATCGACGTCCCCGGGCCCTCGGCGCAGGTGGCGGCCGGAACGGTGGCGGTCGGCGGGACGGCGTGGGCGCAGCACCGCGGGATCTCCCGCGTCGAGGTGAGGGTGGACGGCGGGCCGTGGCAGGACGCCACGCTCTCCGACGACGTCGGCGTCGACAGCTGGCGGCAGTGGTGGTTCCGCTGGGGCGCCCAGCCGGGGGAGCACCGGCTCGAGGTGCGTGCGACGGATGGGACGGGCGCGGTGCAGACCGGCGACGAAGCCGCTCCCTTCCCCGACGGCGCCTCGGGCTGGCACTCCCTGACTGTGACCGTGACCTGACTGGGACCGTGACCTAGGCCGGGCGCTCCGCCGCCCGCAGCTGGAGCTGGAGCGCGAGGCGCACCTGTGCGTCGTCGAGGTCGAGGTCCACGACCTCGAGAAGGCGGCGCATCCGGTAGCGGAAGGTGTTGGGGTGGACGTGCAGCGAGGCAGCGGCGGCGCGGGGGTCCGCGGGGTGACGGAGGCTGGCGGCAAGGGTGGGCACGTACTGCGTGCCCCTCGTCGCGTCGTGCCGTAGCAACGTCGCGACCGGACCGGCGTCCACGGGTGAGACGGCGCGGACCGCCTGGTCCACGACGAGGCCCGCCCAGGCGTCCTCCGCCGTCGCCAGCCGGCGCTCGCCACTCCCGGCACCCGGCACGGCGTCCGCGAGCAGCAGGCCCATCACCCGGGCGGCCTCCTGGCGAGCGGCGCTGAGGTCGTCGGTCCGGCTCACGGGCCGGGAGGCGGCGAGAAGGCCCGTGGCGACCTTCTCGGTCATCCACACCCAGCTCCCCGTGTCGCCGCTCGTCCCGGACCCGACGAGCGCGAACGCCTGGCCGTCCACCTCGGCGAGCAGAGGCGTCCGCCAGCCGCTCCAGCGCAGCACCGAGCGCCAGCGTTCGCTGTGGCCCGGGGCCGGCCTGCCACTAGAGGTGCTCTCGCCGGAGACGCGCGGGACGGCGGGCCGCGTCGCGGTCTCGGAGAGGCAGACCACCCGCCACGGCCCGGTCACGGGGGGCTGCCACCCGGTGGAAGGGCTGCCTCCCAGTGCCGCGCGCAGCCTGTCCGCCTCGAGCCGCCCGACGAGGTCCTCCTGCGCGCGAAGACGCAGCAGCTGCAGCGCCACGGCGGACACCATCGGCTGCAGCCCCTCGACCGCGGGCGCGAGGTCCGGGCGGTCCACCGCGGCCCAGATGGACCCGAGCAGCTCACGCCCCGCCCGCACCGGGATCACGAGCCGCGGGGAGATGCCCGGTCCCCACGAGGGGACGACGACGGGCGCCTCCGACCGCTGCAGCTTCCGCAGCACCCCCGTGGAGCGGAACCGCTCGCGCAGGTCGGCCGGGACGCGTCGTCCCACGATGGTGGACAGCCGCGCCTGGTCGGCACGCTCGTGCCCGGACGAGTGCGCGAGCACGCGCGACGCGCCGTCCTCGATCGTGACGGGGCCGCCGAGAGCCGTCTCGAGGGCGTCCGCGAACGTGAACAGCTCACCGAACCCGCTGGCCGTGCCTGCGGCCACCGCTCCGGGTGCCGCGTCGAGCAGCCCGACCAGCAGCCAGACCAGCTGCGCCCACGCAGTCCCCGAGGGCACCGCGAGCAGGCAGACGTCGACGTCCTCGGCCGCCTGCCGAACCTCCTCGTGCCGTGCGAGCGGAGCGGTGACCGCCGCTCCTGCCGCTCCTGCCCGGGCGCACTGCCCGAGGAGCCGGGGGAGGGCGGGCACGTCGTCAGGAGAGGCGACCAGCAGCGCGAGGTCCCCGCGCTCCAGGACGGCCGCGCTGTCGTCGTCCCCCGGGGCCACGAGGACGACGTCGCCCACTTGCTGGGTGCCGTCCCCGTGCACGATCTCGAGGCGCCCTGCGCCGACGGAGTCGCAGATCTCCCGGACCGTGGGCATGCGCCGCTCCTTTGTGCTGCCAGAACTATGCGGGTCGCCAGGTCAGTGCTGCCAGCATGATGACGCCTCGCCCGCGGAGGCAGAGCATGGTGTGATCGAACCCGGACCGTCCGGGCCACGAGGTGTCGAGAAGAGGAACCCACATGGTGACCGAGCCGACCGCTCACGAGCCTGAGAGCACGTCCCAGCCGCCGAGCCCGCGTCAGCCGGGCGCGGTAGCCGCCCCGACCCCGGGGACGGGCCGGTCCGCCCCGCGGAAGGTGGGCGTTGTGGGCGCCGGGATGGTGGGCCTGGCGACGGCGTGGTTCCTGCAGGAGCGCGGCGTCGAGGTGACGGTGCTGGAGCGCGAGCACGTCGCCGCGGGCTCCTCGTGGGGCAACGCTGGCTGGCTCACGCCGGGCATCACGACCCCCCTGCCCGAGCCGGCCGTGCTGAAGTACGGCGTCAAGGCCGTCGTGAGCCCGTCGTCCCCCGTGTACGTACCGCCGAAGGCCGACCCGAAGCTGATCAAGTTCCTGCTCGGCTTCGTCGGGCACTCGACCACGAAGGCCTGGCAGCGGGCCATGAACCAGCTGGTGCCCATGAACCGGCTCGCGCTCGGCGCCTTCGACCAGCTCACCGAGGGTGGCGTCAACGCCAGCACCCGCGAGGCCTCGCCCTTCATCGCCGCGTACCGGAGCGAGGAGGACCGCAAGGGCCTGCTCGAGGAGCTCGTGCACATCCGCGAGGCGGGCCAGCAGATCGAGGTGGACGTCGTCACCGGGGACGAGGCGAGGGCGACCGAGCCGTCGCTGTCTCAGGAGATCACGGCGGCCCTGCTGCTGCACGGACAGCGCTTCATCCACCCGGGGGCGTTTGTGGAGGCGCTCGCCGACTCCGTCCGCTCCCGCGGCGGCAAGATCGAGGAGGGCGTCCAGGTCACCGGCCTGCAGACCGGCGGGCTTCAGCCGCTCGTCAGCACCACCGCCGGTCCTCGCCCGTTCGACGCCGTCGTCCTCGCGACGGGGGCCTGGCTCGGCCGGCTCGCCCGGCCGCTCGGCGTGCGCAAGGTCGTGCAGGCGGGCCGCGGGTACAGCTTCAGCGTGCCGGCCCAGCACGTGCCGGAGGGGCCTGTCTACTTCCCGCAGGAGCGGGTGGCGTGCACGCCGCTCGGCGACCGCCTCCGGGTGGCGGGGATGATGGAGTTCCGGTCGCCGGACGCGCCCCTCGACCCTCGCCGGATCAAGGCCAGCGTGGACGCCGCCCGGCCGCTGCTCACCGGGGTCGACCTCGACGACCGCCAGGACGAGTGGGTCGGGTCCCGGCCGTGCACCGCCGACGGCCTCCCGCTGATCGGCGCCACGCGGGCACAGGGGATCTACGTCGCCGGCGGCCACGGGATGTGGGGGATCAGCCTGGGCCCGCTCACCGGCCGGCTGCTCGCCGACCTCGTCGTCACCGGCGAGCGTCCCGCGGAGCTGGCTCCGTTCGACCCGCTGCGCTGAGGTGGCGCTGTGTCAGACCCTCGTGCGCCGTGAGCCTACGAGGGTCTGACACGGGCCCGAACCGACGCAGTGTCAGACCCTCGTGCGCCGTGAGCCTACGAGGGTCTGACAGAGGCACCGAGCGGGAGCGTCGCCGGTAGGCTGGGCCGCCTCGCGGAAGTGGTGTAACTGGCAGCCACGCAGGACTTAGGTTCCTGTGCCTTCGGGCGTGCGGGTTCGAGTCCCGCCTTCCGCACGATCCCAGGCGCGGCTGCGGGTTTCGTTCAGCCGCGTCCCCGAGGTCGGTCCGGCGTCAGTCCAGGCCGAGGTCCTTGCGCAGCTTCGCCACGTGGCCCTGCGCCTTGACGTTGTACGCGGCGTGCTCCACCGTGCCGTCCGGGCCGACGACGACGGTCGAGCGG
>JBKHWX010000055.1:0-15691 GCA_046566325.1 Actinomycetes bacterium
GCACGGCCCCATCCTGACCCTCGGGCTCAGGCCGCGGCGCGCTCCTGCGCGACCGCCGGCGCGGGCGCCACCTCGGGCGACGGCTCCAGCCGCACCGGTGCCGGCACCGGCCGGCCCGGGCGCACCCCTACGGCAGGACCACCCGGGAGGTCGGGTCCTGCCCGGCGCCGGCGCTGGGTCGACTACCCCCGTGCCGGCAAGCGAGGCGCCCGACGCTGGTTCCCCTCCTGGCGCCTCGCGGCGGGCGTCGTGCTGGCAGGCGTCCTCGCCCTCGTCGTCCTGTTCGCGGTCGGGTACGCACTGACCGACATCCCGACCCCGAACGAGGCCCGGCAGACCGAGACGACGACCGTCTACTACGCGGACGGCAAGACGCCGATCGGCAAGTTCGCCGTGGAGAACCGCGAGATCGTGAGCGCGGACCAGATCCCCGAGACCATGAAGCAGGCGATCATCGCCGCCGAGGACCGGTCGTTCTACGACAACCGGGGCGTCTCGGTGTCGGGGATCATCCGCGCCTTCTGGTCCAACCTGCGTGGCAACTCGACGCAGGGCGGCTCCACCATCACACAGCAGTACGTCAAGAACTACTACCTCCAGCCGGAGCAGACGTACGAGCGGAAGATCCGCGAGGCGTTCCTGGCGATCAAGATCGACCAGCAGCTGAGCAAGGACGAGATCCTCGCCGGCTACCTGAACACCATCTACTTCGGGCGGGGCGCCTACGGCGTCCAGACCGCGTCGCAGGCCTACTTCGGGAAGAACGTCCAGGACCTCACACCGGCCGAGGCGGCTCTGCTGGCCGGCATCGTCCCCGCCCCCAACAGCTGGGACCCCGCCAAGAACCCCGAGAAGGCACAGGCCCGCTGGAAGTACGTCCTGGACAGCGAGGTCGACCTCGGCTACATGGACAAGGCGGCGCGTGCGCAGCAGCAGTTCCCGCAGACGATCGAGTCGCAGACGAGCCAGGTCTACCGCGGGCCGAACGGCTACATCCTGGCTGACCTCCGCGCCGAGGTGCTCTCCCAGACGAAGTTCACGGAGGCGGAGCTCGACGGCGGCGGCCTGCAGATCGTGACGACGATCGACCAGAAGGCGCAGCAGGCGGCGGTCGACGCGATGAACGACCCCTCCGCGTACCCGAAGGACCGGCCGGAGACGCTGCACGCGGCGCTGGTCGCGATCGACCCGAGGACCGGCGGCATCCGTGCGATGTGGGGGGGTCCGGACTACCTGCAGCGGCAGCGGAACAACGCGACGCAGGACATCGCGCAGGCGGGGTCGACGTTCAAGCCGTTCGCCCTCGTCGCCGGCCTCGAGCAGGGCATCTCCCTGCGGACGACGTTCAACGGGAACAGCGGGCTGTCCTTCCCCGGGTTCGACCGCCCCGTGCGCAACTACGGTGGCTCCGACTTCGGAGAGATCACCCTGCTCAAGGCGACGGCCAGCTCCGTGAACACGGTGTACGTCGGCCTGAACGAGAGAGTGGGAGCCGCGAACACGGTCGAGGCCGCCGTCCGTGCAGGCATCCCGCAGGACACCAAGGGCCTGGAGGCGAACCCGGCCAACGTGCTCGGCACCGCCTCGCCGCACCCGATCGACATGGCCCACGCCTTCGCGACGTTCGCCGCGTACGGGGTCAACCGGACGCCGCACCTGATCGCCTCGATCAGCCGTGACGGCCGCGAGGTCTACACGCCGGACACGACAGGCAAGAAGGTCTTCGACGACGCCGTGATGCGCGACACCACGTACGCCCTGGAAGGTGTCGTCAACGGCGGGTCGGGTTCCTACGCCCAGAGCCTCGACCGTCCCGCCGCCGGCAAGACCGGGACCTCGTCGGACAACAAGTCAGCGTGGTTCGTGGGCTACACACCGCAGCTGGCGACGGCCGTGGCGATGTACAACGTGGGACCGAACGGCGAGGTGCTCCAGATGCCGCGGCTGCAGGGCCGCGAGGTCACCGGCGGCTCCTTCCCGGTCCGGATCTGGACGAAGTTCATGGACCCGGCCCTCGCCGGGGAGCCGGTAGAGGACTTCCTGCCGCCCGCGAACGTCGGTAGGGCGCCCAGCCGGACGACGTCGAGCAGCACGACGACGACGTCCCGGCCGACGACGGCCGAGTCGACGACGTCCGAGCCCCCTCCGCAGACCACGACCACCGAGCCGTCGACCGAGTCCCCCACCTCGGCGAGCAAGACGGGCCCGAGCAGGACGGCGACGGGCACCCGCACGGGTGGGGGTGGGCAGACGCACGGGCCTCCGGCCGGAGCGCTACCTCCTGGGTCAGGCGGGGGCCAGGGCGGCGAGGGTCAGCCTGTTGCGACACAGCCGCTCGCCGGCGTCGCGGGTAACGGGCCGGGCCGGCCCTGACCCGCTCCGCTGACCCGAGCCACGGCGAGGACGACCGGCGCCCTGTCGTCTCGCCGTCACGCGAGGACGGCGTCGCGCGCGCGGCGAGCGAGGTAGCCGGAGGACCGGCCGGAGCCCGGATCGGTGCGGGACCCTCCGGGCTCTGGTCCGCGGCTCCCGTCCTGGCACTCGGTGCCTCGGCGGTGATGGTGGTCGCCGTCCTGCTGCGCCAGCACTGCCGCACGACCCTCTGGGCGTCGCCGGACCAGTTCACGCACGCCTGTTACAGCGACGTCCCGGTGCTGTTCGTCAGCCGCGGCTTCGCCTCCGGGGTGCTCCCCTACCTGGAACGTTGGCAGGGTGGGTACCTGGAGCAGCCCGTCGGCACCGGAGCGCTGCTGGAGCTGCTCACCGTGCTCGCCCCGGACACCCCGCACCAGGCCCGGACCGTCTTCGACCTCGCCGCGCTGCTCCTGCTGGTGGCGCTGCTCGCGCTCCTCACGGCGGTCAAGGCCCTGTCCGGACGCCGGCCCTGGGACGCCGCGCTGGTGGCGTTCAGCCCGGTGCTGCTGACGGCGTCCCTCGTCTCGCTCGACCTGGTCGCCGTGTCCCTCGCGGTGCTCGGCGTGCTCGCCTTCGCCCGGCACCGGCCCGTGCTCGCCGGAGCCCTGCTCGGGCTCGCGGTCGCGGTACGGCCACTCGGGGTGCTCGTCGTGGTCGCACTGCTCCTGCTCGGCGTGCGCAGCGGGCGATGGCGTCCCGTCCTGAAGACGGCAGGCGCCGCCGTCCTTGCGTGGGTCGTCGTGAACCTGCCCGTGGCCGTGGCCGCGCCCGAAGGCTGGCGCGCGTCGCTGCCGGACCTCGGACAGCAGTCGGTCGGGTACGGCTCCATCTGGCTCCTCCCGCAGCTGGCGGGCCGCCCGCTTCCGCCCGCCGCCTCGAGGGTGCTGTTCCTGCTCGGTCTCGTGGTCGTGCTCGCCGCGACCCTGCTCTTCGTGCTCGCATCCCGCGTTCGGCCGCGCGTTCCCGTGGTGGTGCTCTGCCTGGTCGGCGGGGTGCTCGCCGTGTCGCTGTCGGTTCCCGTCCAGGCGTCCCTGTGGGTGCTGCCGTTCGCCGCGCTCGCGGTACCCCGCTGGCGCGACCTGCTGCTGTGGGGCGGCACGGAGGCCGTCTACGACACGGTGACGTGGTTCTACATCTACGGGCAGAGCGACGCGAACCGCGCGGCTCCGCCCTGGGTCTACGGGGTCGTGCTCGTCGCGCGGCTGCTGGCCCTCGCCTGGCTCGTCGCGATGGCCGTGCGCGGCGCGCGCGATCCCGCGCTCGACCCGGTCCGTGTCGCCGGGGGCGGGCAGAGTCCGGGTTCGGGTCGGGAGTCAGCGGCGGCCGACCCCTGCGCCGGCGAGCTGGCGCACGCGCCGGACGTCTTCGTCGTCCGGCTCGGCTAGCGGGGCGCCGTGGCTCGTTGCACGGACGGACGATTTCAACGCGACAGCCCCGCCACGGTAGCCTTGCACGGCGCGGCCACCGGCCCCGGTGGGCCGCGCTCGATGCATCAACCCTCCTGTCACGGAGAGACCGTGACCGTCTGAGACCAGAGGAGGTGGGTCCCGCATGCGTCACTACGAGATGATGATCATCCTCGACCCCGAGCTGGACGAGCGCAGCGTCGCGCCGTCGCTCGACAAGTTCCTGGACGTCGTCCGTTCCGGCGGCGGCACCGTCGACACGGTCGACGTATGGGGCAAGCGCCGGTTGGCCTACGACATCGCTAAGAAGTCCGAGGGCATCTACGCGGTCGTCGACATGCAGGCCGAGCCCGCCGTCGCGAAGGAGCTCGACCGTCAGCTGGGCCTCAACGAGTCGGTCCTCCGGACGAAGCTGATCCGGCCCGAGCTGCGCTGAGCCTGCTGCCCCAGGCCCCGCCGCCGGCGGCTCTCGGCCGGTTGTCGGTGGCCCCACCTAGCCTACTGCCGACCGACGCAGCCCGCTGCGTCGCTCGCTCGACAGCCGCTCGACAGGACCAGCCGAAGGAGATACCCGCATGGCAGGGGACACCGTCCTCACGATCGTCGGCAACCTCACCGCCGACCCGGAACTGCGGTTCACACCGTCCGGTGCGGCGGTCGCCAACTTCACCGTCGCGTCGACGCCGCGCACGTTCGACCGCCAGGCGAACGAGTGGAAGGACGGCGAGGCGCTGTTCCTGCGGTGCTCGGTCTGGCGTGACGCCGCGGAGAACGTGGCGGAGTCGCTGACGCGCGGCTCCCGCGTGATCGTCTCCGGCCGCCTGCGGCAGCGTTCCTTCGAGACGAAGGAGGGCGAGAAGCGGACGGTCGTGGAGCTCGACGTCGACGAGATCGGCCCCTCGCTGCGCTACGCCACCGCGAAGGTCAACAAGACCTCGCGCGGTGGCGGGGGCTTCGGTGGGCAGTCGCAGTCGGGCGGCCAGGGGGGCCAGGGCGGCTACGGGGGGTCCCGCGGTGACCAGGGCGGCTTCGGGTCGCAGAGCGACGACCCCTGGGCCACGGGACCCTCCGTCGGGTCCGGCAGCGGCCAGCAGAACCAGGGCGGCTGGGGCGGAGGCTCGTTCAACGACGAGCCGCCCTTCTGACCGCCTGACTCCCGTTTTCATCTGACCCATCCCGGGTCCTCCGGCAGGACCCGGGCTCCTGACAAGGAGGAGCTCCACGATGGCCAAGCCACCTGTGCGCAAGCCCAAGAAGAAGCAGAACCCGCTCAGCGCGGCCAAGATCACCTACATCGACTACAAGGACACCGCGCTGCTGCGGAAGTTCGTCTCGGACCGGGGCAAGATCCGAGCCCGGCGCGTGACCGGTGTGTCCGTGCAGCAGCAGCGGCAGCTCGCTCGTGCGATCAAGAACGCGCGCGAGATGGCTCTGCTGCCCTACTCGAGCTCGGCTCGCTGACCGGGGAGGCAGAGATGAAGCTCATCCTGACGCAGGAGGTCAGCGGCCTCGGGGCTCCCGGTGACGTCGTCGAGGTCAAGGACGGCTACGGCCGCAACTACCTGATGCCGCGCGGTCTGGCGACGGCGTGGACCAAGGGCGGCCAGAAGCAGGTCGACTCGATCCGCAAGGCCCGGCAGGCCCGGGAGATCGCGACGCTCGAGGACGCCCAGGAGGTCAAGGCTCGGCTCGAGTCCGCCTCCGTGCGGCTGCCCGCGAACGCGGGGGCGAGCGGCCGGCTCTTCGGTGCCATCACGCCGTCCGACATCGCCGCAGCGGTGAGGCAGACCGTGGGTGCCGACATCGACAAGCGCAAGGTCGAGATCGTGCAGCCGATCAAGTCCCTGGGCAGCCACCAGGTGCACGTCCGCCTCCACCCGGACGTCCAGGCCACGGTCGACGTGGACGTCGTCCCCGCCTGACGTCCCGTCGTGCGCGGGGTCGCCGCCGAGCCGTCCGGTTCGGCGGCGGGTCCGGTACGCGCCGAGCTACCGCTCCCGTAGGCCGCCCGTGACCAGCCACGCCTCGCTGCGCTCCCGGACGCCCAACGTGACGGCGCGCACGAGCATGAATCCTCCACCGAACGCCACCCACAGCCAGAGCAGCCCCGTCGTACCGCGTGGCGCCAGGGCCAGGACGGCGACCGCGAGCGGTAGGTAGGCCACGAGGGTCCACAGACCGGCGACGGCCAGGTACCTGCCGTCCCCGGCGCCGATCAGGACGCCGTCCAGCACGAACACGTACCCGGCCACCGGCTGGCAGAGGGCGACGACGACGAGCGCGAGGGCGATGCCGCGCTGGACATGCTGGTCGGTCGAGAACAGCGGGGCGAGCAGGCCGCGAGCCGGTAGCAGCAGGACGCCGAGGACGACCCCTGACCCCACCCCCCAGCCGATCATCCGCCTCGTCGCGGTACGCGTTCCTGCGACGTCGCTCGCGCCGAGCGCGTGACCGGTGATCGCCTGTGCGGCGATCGCGATGGCGTCGAGTGCGAAGGCGAGGAACGTCCAGAGTGTGAAGACGACCTGGTGCGCGGCGAGCGCCACGTTGCCCTGGCGGGCGGCGACGAACGTCGTGAGAAGCAGGGAGGCTCGCAGGGTCATCGTGCGGACCACGAGAGGCAAGCCCTCCCGCAGCGCCCAGACGATCCCGGGCAGCTGCGGGCGGGTCGCCGCGTGGTGGCGCCGGACCCCCGGCAGCAGCACGAGCAGCAGGGCGCCGGCCATGCCGAGCTGGGTCAGCGCCGTCCCGAGGGCCGCGCCGGCGATGCCCATGCCGACGCCGTAGACGAGCCCCACGCTGAGGGCGACGTTGACCACGGCCCCCGACACCGCGACGACGAGCGGGGTGCGGGTGTCCTGCAGGCCACGGAGAACGCCCGTGGCGGCGAGGACGACGAGCATGGCGGGCAGGCCCGGCAGGGACCACCGCAGGTACGTGACCGCGTACGGGTGGGCGGCCGCGGAGACGCCGAGGACGTCGACGAGCACCGGTGCGGCGAACCACGCGACGACGGACGTGACGAGGCCGAGCCCGGCGGCCAGCCACATCCCGTCGATCCCCTGGGTCAGCGCGCCCCGCAGGTCGCCGGCTCCCAGGCGTCGTGCGACGGAGGCGGTGGTGCCGTACGCGAGGAAGACGAACACGCCCACCGCGGTGGCTAGCACGGAACCGGCGACCCCGAGCCCGGCCAGGGGCAGCGTGCCCAGATGGCCGACGATCGCCGAGTCGGCGAGCAGCAGGAGCGGCTCGGCGACCAGGGCAGCGAACGCCGGGACGGCGAGACGCATGATCTGCCGGTCCTGCTCGCGCAGGCGCATGGTCTGCTCCCCCTTGCTCCTGCCCAGCCTTGCTTCTCGCTGCCCAGCCTTGTCCCTGCCCAGCCTTCGAAGGGTCCACGGTTCACCTGCTGGACACCGCGACGTCAATCTTTCATCCACATGCCGCGGACGCCGTCGAAGCAGGTCGTACACGAGGTGTGAGCCGCAGCGCGCGTGCCCATCCCCAGGGAGATCCCCAACCTGTGGACAACTTTCGTGCGTGGATGCACAGTTCCACACCGCTTATCCACAGCTGGAGCTTTTGCTGCTCCTCGCTGCCGCCCCTACGGTCGGAGCTCTTCCCCGGCGAACGGAGATTCTCGCGATCCCTTGCGTGCGGTAGTCGCCGCGTTCAGTTGTCGGTGGTCTGCGGTACACCAGTTCGACGTGGGACATGGTGGGTCAGAGGAGGCGTGCGTGACGGTCGAGCTCGAGCGGTTCGAGAGCTCCGGGCCTCCCGAGGAGGACCTGGGCCGCACCCCGCCGCAGGACGTCGCAGCGGAGCAGAGCGTCCTGGGCGGCATGATGCTCAGCAAGGACGCCATCGCGGACGTGGTGGAGCAGGTGCGGGGGGTGGACTTCTACCGCCCGGCGCACGAGCTGGTCTTCGACGCCGTCCTCGACCTCTACGGGCGAGGTGAGCCGGCGGACGCGGTCACGGTCGCCGCCGAGCTGACCAAGCGCGGCCAGCTCGGACGGGTCGGCGGGGCGGCGTACCTGCACACGCTGATCACCTCGGTCCCCACCGCCGCCAACGCCGGCTACTACGCGGAGATCGTGCGGGAGAGGGCGGTCCTGCGGCGTCTGGTCGAGGCCGGCACGCGCATCGTCCAGCTCGGGTACGCCGCGAGCGGCGGGGACGTCGACGACATCGTCAACACGGCACAGGCCGAGGTCTACGCGGTCACCGAGAAGCGGACGTCCGAGGACTACGTCCCCCTCGCCGAGGTGATCGAGGGGACGATCGACGAGATCGAGGCGTCGAGCCACCGCGGCGGGGCGATGGTGGGCGTCCCCACCGGTTTCGCCGACCTGGACCAGCTGACGAACGGCCTGCACCCCGGCCAGATGGTCGTCATCGCCGCAAGGCCGGCGATCGGCAAGGCGCTCGCGCTCGATACGCCGCTGCCCTCACCGACCGGCTGGACGACGATGGGGGACGTTGCTGTCGGCGACCAGCTCTTGGCGGCCGATGGGACCCCGACGACGGTCGTCGGGGCCACCGAGGTGATGACCGACCGTCCCTGTTACCGAGTGACCTTCGACGACGGGACGACGGTGGTTGCCGACGCCCATCACCAATGGCTCACGGACGCCCGGGCGGGTCGACCTGGGCAAGCAGGTCCCGCTGTGCGCACGACTCAGGAGATCGGCTCGACCCTGCGTTGCGGGACGGCCGACCCGCGTCCGAACCACTCGGTTCAGAACACCCGACCTCTCCGGCTTCCGGAGCAGGAGCTTCTGATACCGCCGTACGTCCTCGGCGCGTGGTTGGGGGACGGTGCCAGCCGGGCCGACCGGGTCGCGACGGGTGACGCCGAGATTCTGATGCGCGTCGACGCCGAGGCACCGGACGCAGGGGAGCTTCCGGCGCTTCTCAGCAGCCTCGCGGTGCTGGGCGACAAGCACGTTCCGCTCCGATACCTGCGCGCGAGCGAGGAACAGCGCCGCCGGCTGCTGGCTGGTCTCCTCGACACCGGCGGCACGGTGGACTCCAGAGGTTCCGTCCGGTTCCGGATGACGAACCAGCGCCTCGCCGAGGGGTTCGTGGAGCTCCTCATGAGTCTCGGTTACCGGTGTGGCGTCAGCCGGAGGACGGTGAGGGGACGGCGCGAGGAGGCGTCCGCCTGTTACGCCGTCACGTTCAGCACCTCTGACGTCGTTTTCGGTATCAGCCGAAAGCAGATCGCCCACAAGGAGCGGACGACGTCACATCAGGCCGTGGCACACCGGTTCATCGTCGACGTGCAGGCGATCGATCCGGTTCCGGTCCGATGCGTCCAGGTCGACCATCCCGATCACCTGTACCTCGCCACCAGGGCGATGGTCCCCACCCACAACAGCACGGTCGGGCTGGACATCGCGCGCTCCGCGGCGATCAAGCACGGACTGACGTCCGTGATCTTCTCCCTCGAGATGGGCCGCAACGAGATCACGATGCGGCTGCTCTCGGCCGAGGCCACGGTGTCGCTGCAGCACATGCGCAAGGGCACGATGCGGGAGGAGGACTGGACGCGCCTGGCCCGGACGATGGGTCGGGTGAGCGAGGCGCCCCTGTTCATCGACGACAGCCCGAACATGTCCCTGATGGAGATCCGGGCCAAGTGTCGGCGGCTCAAGCAGCGGCACGACCTGAAGCTCGTCGTCATCGACTACCTCCAGCTCATGAGCTCCGGCAAGCGGGTGGAGAGCCGGCAGCAGGAGGTCTCGGAGTTCTCCCGGGCGCTCAAGCTCCTCGCCAAGGAGCTCGAGCTTCCCGTCATCGCCATCTCCCAGCTCAATCGCGGCCCCGAGCAGAGAACGGACAAAAAGCCCCAACTTAGCGATCTACGCGAAAGCGGCAGTATCGAACAAGATGCCGACGTGGTGATCCTCTTGCACCGCGAGGACGCCTACGAACGGGAGTCGCCGCGCGCCGGAGAGGCGGACTTCATCGTGGCGAAGCACCGCAACGGCCCCACGGACACGATCACCGTGGCCTTCCAGGGCCACTACTCCCGCTTCGTCGACATGGCGCAGGGCGCCTGAGGGGGCTGTGGCGGGCGCTCGCCGTACGCTTGGCGACGCCGTCGATCGCTACCGGCGGAGTCTGCCGTCGACACACACTGGGGGAGACCATCGACGCACAACCGGCGATCCCACGCCGTCTGCTTCTCACCGGCGCCCTCGCCTCGGTAGCGGCGGTGGCGGCCTGCAGCCCGTCCGGTTCGACACGCGCACCGGCCGCCCCCACCACGTCCGGCACCGGTGCGGGCTCCAGCACGCCTGTCACGCCCCCCAGCGCAACGTCCCCGACGTCGCCCCCGGCGCCCTCCACCACGGTCTCGGCCGGCCCGGCGGACATCGCGGCCAGGGCAACCGTCCCCGTCCTCTGCTACCACCAGCTGCGGGACTGGACCAGCAAGGACGGCGAGTACGCCCGCAACCTGCTGATCTGCCCGCCGGCGAACTTCCGGACCCACCTCGACGCGCTCGCCGAGGGCGGCTGGTCGACGATCACTCCCGACCAGTACCTGCAGCACCTGACCACGGGGTCACCCCTGCCGGCCCAGCCCGTGATGCTCACCTTCGACGACGGGAGCGAGGGTCAGGTCACCGAGGGACTGGTACAGCTCCAGCGGCGGCAGATGAACGGCACCTTCTTCGTGATGACGGTCGTCCTGGACAAGCCGAACTGGATGTCGAGCAAGAACGTCAGGGCGCTCGCCGACGCCGGCATGACGGTGGGGGACCACACCTGGGACCACCACCGCGTCGACCGGTACGGGGCAGGCGACTGGGAGGTCCAGCTGGAGCAGTCACGGCAGACCCTGCAGCAGGCGAGCGGTGAGCCCGTCGAGCACTTCGCCTACCCCTACGGCGCGTGGAACGTGGAGGCCATACCTCATCTGCAGGCGGCCGGCTACAAGACCGCGTACCAGCTCTCGGACAAGCCCCTCGACCCGTCCCAGCCCCTCTACACGCTCCGGCGCACCCTCGTCCGGTCCACGTGGAGCGGCCCCCAGCTGCTGGCCCACCTCGCCGGCGGCACAGCGTGACACCGGTCGAGCGCGAGCGCCGTGACTCCCGTGCTGCGCGCTCCAGACAGGTACGCCAAGATGAAGGGCCGTTGCGGCAGCCCGCACGGGGAGCCGCCCGATGAGCTGGTACTTGGTCAAGGACTGGGTCGACCAGGAGGACGGGATCGAGAACGTCCTCATCCACTACACGACCACGCCTCCCGGGCAGTATCCGGACTGGGGATGGGGACACGAGACCCGCGTGCTGCAGGACATGGGAGGCTTCCCGCGGCGTCGCGCGAAGGTGCTGAAGATGCCGCGCGAGGTGTGGGACATGCAGAACGGGTGGCCCACACCCGAGTTCCGGTTGCACTACTTCTACGAGGTGTTCCAGAACGGTCACCGGTGGACGACGGACCCGGTCGCCGAGGACATCGTCTACCGCGACCTCGAGTACGACGACGAGAGCCGTCTGCTCACCCACATCTGCATCTACTGGGGGGTAGGCAGTTTCGTCGCCCCTGTCTACAGCCCGATGGAGGACCCGCGCTTCCCCGCCGACTCCGAGTTTCGGTCCACCCGCTACTACGGCTACTGGGACAAGGAACGGTTCCACCACGAGAAGGCGAGACTGCTGAGCTATCTCGACCCGCCGATCCGCTGGCGCGCTCGTATGTGGGGACCGCGGGGCTCGACGATCGTGCAGCAGTACCACGTGGGACGGATGTGGCCTCCGGAGGCGAAGGCGGAGGGCTGGCTCGGTCCCGACGGGCTGACCAGTGAGGGCGGGCCTCACTGGGTACACGTCCTGTAGCGGTCGGTGACGGGCTTGCGGGTAGGACTCGGGCGTGGGTCGGACGGCGTCCGGCACTCTCGCCCCCTGCGCTGCACCGAGCCGGCTCCCGAACGGGTCGGCGAGGCCACCGTGGAGTACTCGGGCCGCCTTGCCGCCGAGGGTCGCGAGCTCGTGCTGCACGCCGGGTTCGACGGCTGGCTCGAGCCGCACGACCTGCCGATGGAGCGCGAGGACGACTCCACCTGGACCGCGCTCGTCCCCGAGACCGAGGAGCACGTCGTCCTCGACTGTGTCGTGAAGGACGGCGACGAGACGGACAACAACGACGCCGTCGACTACCGCCTCTGGCTGCACCTCGACCCCGTCGACTCGCACGTGCACGCCCGGGTCAAGGGCAACGAGCCGATGGGCTTCGCCTCGCTCACCACCGCCTTCTTCTCCAGCGGGATGACGCACGCCCTGATCTCCTGGCAGGACAACGCCTTCGTCGACCGGGTCAGCCGGGACGTGCCCTGGCTCTCCAGGCTCGTGTGGGTCCGACCCGGACGCACCCGGGTCGAGGACCTGCGCCGCCGGCTCTCCAGCGGCAGCGTCGGGCTGAAGCTGCACCCCGCCTACGACAACTTCCCCGCCGATACCCCGGCCCTCGACCCCTACCTCGAGGAGGCGGAGGAGGCGGACGTTCCCGTCACCGTCCACAGCGGCCCTGCTTTCGCGGACCCGGACCTGATCCGACGGCTCGCCGAGCGGTTCCCGAAGGTCCGGTTCGTGCTCTACCACACCTACCTCGGTCCCGAGGAGGGTCGAGAGCGCGCGGCCCGGCACGCGCACGAGCTGCCGAACCTCTACCTGGAGACGTCCTGGTGCCGGTCGTCTGCGGTCGAGCATTTCGTCGAGGTGGCGGGTCCGGACCGAGTCCTCTTCGGCTCGGACGCAGCCATCGACGGTGCCTGGCACTACAACCGCAACCCTCCCAACATCGAGATGGTCGAGAACTACAACCAGGGCGTCCTGCTGCTCGTGCAGCGCCTCGGGGCCGAGGTCGGCCAGCGGCTGCTCGAGGACAACGCCCGTGAGCTGTTCCGTATCCCTGCCGCGGCGAAGGCGTCGGACGAGGGCGGGAGCTACACGATCTGACCTGGTCTGACGCGCCGCGCAGGCATGTAGGCGCGCGCGCTACACCTGCACGAAGAACGCGGCCGCGGCGAACGCCACGTAGAGGCCGAGCAGCACCGCTCCTTCGAACCAGTTGGTCTTGCGGTCGTCCACGAGCTGCCGGACGAGCAGGACGCTCACGAGCAGCACCGCGAGCTCGAGTGTGTCGAACACGAGGGCGAACGAGTTGCCGCTGACCTCGCCGATCAGCACCAGGATCGGGACGACGAGCATCACCAGCTGGATGCTGGCGCCCACGGCGATGTCCGCGGCCACGTCCAGGCGGTCCTTCGCGGCCAGAGCCAACGCGCTGAACTGCTCCGCGGCGTTGCCGACCAGCGGGAGAAGCACGAACCCGAGGAAGCCTGTGGTCAGGCCGAGCGCCGACCCTGCTCCCTCGATGCTCCCCGTGACGATCTCGGCGGCCACGGTCACGAGAACGGTGGCGACCGCCAGGACTACGGCCGCCATCTTCGGCGACCAGATGGGCTCCGGCTCGGCGTGCCCGGTCGTGGTGACCGGCCCCGTGGCGACTGGCTCAGCGGCGGCGACTGGCTCAGCGGTGGCGACCGGCTCGGTGGTCGTGAGCGCCTCGGTCGATGCCGCGCCGGTGCCGGTCCGACGGATCTCCGCTGCCTCTGCGGTCGCCGCGCCGCCTGCGACGTCCGGCGGCGGTTCACCCGCCTCGGGACCGCTGCGGAACAGGGACGCGTGGGTGCGCATCATGAACAGCAGGCCGAGGCCGTACAGCACGATGAGGACGACGGCGATGGCGTCGCTGATCTCGTCGACCCGCGTCGTGGTGCTCTCGCTGCGGGACGAGAAGACCGTGGGGATCAGGAAGATCCCCACGGTGAGGAACAGCATCGTCGACTGCACCCGCGAGGCCCGGTTGAACGTGATCTCGACCCGGTCGTACGAGCTGATCACGATGGACACCCCGAGCAGCAGCAGCAGGTTCCCCACGAGGGAGCCGACGATCGACGCCTTGACGATCGCGACCTCGCCGCGGACGACGAGCAGTGCGGCGATCACCAGCTCGGCGAAGGTGCCGAAGGTGGCGTTGAGCAGCGCGCCGACGGCGCCGCCGACCTTGTCCGCGATCGACTCCGTGGACCGGCCGATCAGACCGGCCAGCGGCACGATGGCGAGCGCCCCGACGAGGAAGACCAGCGGTGCGGGCGCCGACAGCAGGTCGACGACCACCGCGATGGGCAGCGCGACGACGAGCAGGTCGAGCTTCTTCCACGGCCCCGGCACGGCCCCTTCGTACCCACGGGTGCCCGTGCCGACACTTCGAGCCCTGGTTGCTGGGCGCGCTGCTCGCGTCGCCCAGCCCCTCGATCAGTGCAGGACGACGGGTGGCGCCGGCTCCGCGTCGTCCACGCGCTCGGCCGTCTCGTGCCGCCGACGCAGGAACAACGCGGGGACGAGTGTCAGCGCGACGAGGAACGCGGCGACCCAGTACGTCTGGGCGAACGCGTCCGCGGCGTCGGACAGGCCCTTCGCGACGGCACCAGGGCCGCCGATGGCGTCGACGATCGACGCGTCGTGCTGGGACGCGATCGCCGGGCCGGCGAGCTGCGACTGCTTGAGGTTGTTCGTGAGCAGCACCGACATGATCGCCACGCCGACCGAGCTCGCGACCTGCTGGAGGATGTTGAGCAGCGTCGACCCCCGGGCGACCTCGTGCTGGGTCAGCGTCCGCAGTGCGGAGGTCATGATCGGCATCATCGTCCCGCCCATCCCGAGGCCCATCACGAACAGCAGCGCGATGAGCACGGTGTAGGAGGTCGTCGCCGTGACCTGGGTGAGCCCGAACATGCCCCCGATGATGAGGAGCAGGCCGAACGGGACGATCCGGCCGACGGGCACCCGGTCCACGAGCGCGCCTGCGAGCGGCATCGTCAGCATGGCGCCGATGCCTTGTGGCGCGACGAGCAGTCCCGCGTCGAGGGTCGACTCGCCGCGGACCTCCTGGAAGTACGTCGGCACGAGCAGCAGGCCGCCGAAGAAGGCGGCGCCGAACAGGAACATGGTGACCGTCGCCACCGTGAGGTCGCGGTTCCGGAACAGCCTCAGGTCGAGGAGCGGATGCCGCGGCCGGAACGTGTGCTGGACGAACGCAGCAAGCAGGACGGCGCCGACGAGCATGCTCACGTACACCTTCGGCGCGCTCATGGTGCCCTTCTCGGGGATCGAGGAGATCCCGAAGAGGAACAGCGCGAGCCCCGGTGACATCAGGACGACGCCGACGACGTCGAGCGACTCCGAGGGCCGGGCGGTGTCCGCGGGCAGGGCGACCCAGGCGTAGACCACGGAGGCGACGCCGATCGGCACGTTGAGAAGGAAGATCCAGTGCCAGCTCGCGTGCTCGATCAGCCAGCCCCCGAGGATCGGCCCGAGGATCGGGCCGAGCAGCATCGGGACGCCGAGGATCGCCATCAGCCGGCCCATCCGCTGGGGCCCGGCCGCCTTGGTCATGATCGTCATGCCGAGCGGCATGAGCATGCCGCCGCCCAGACCCTGGACCACGCGGTATGCGATCAGAGTCTCGATCGAGGTTGCCGCTGCGCAGAGTGCCGAGCCGGCCGTGAACATGATGGTGGCCAGGATGTAGAGGCGTTTGGTGCCGAAGCGGTCCGCGGCCCAGCCGGTAAGCGGGATGACCGTGGCCAGCGCGAGCGTGTACGCGGTGACGGTCCACGCCACGGTCGAGTAGGCGATGGGCTGGCTCGCGGAGTCGGCGAAGACGGACTGGAACGTCGGCAGCGCAACGTTCACCACCGTGATGTCCAGGATCGACATGATGGCCCCGAGGACGACGACGCCGGCGACCTTCAGGACGGCCACGTCGATCTTCTCGGGGTACTGGACGGA
>JBKHWX010000056.1:0-12774 GCA_046566325.1 Actinomycetes bacterium
GTCGTGATGGCCGAGCAGCCCGCAGGCGCGGCGGAGGTGCTGCTGCGCCGCGCGGTGGAGACCGGGTCGACGGTCGCGCGCGAGGGCCTGGAGTTCGGGGTGCTCTCCCGGCAGGTCGCGGTCGGCGGCCAGGTGGTCACCGTGCAGGGCCTCGCCGGCACGTACGAGGACGTGTTCCTGCCGCTGTACGGCGAGCACCAGGCGCACAACCTCGCCGTCGCCCTCGCGAGCGTCGAGGCGTTCCTCGGTAACGGCTCGCAGCGCCTCGACGACGAGGTGATGAGGACGGCGGTCGCGGACGTGACCTCCCCGGCCCGGCTCGAGCTCGTCCGGCCCAGCCCCCCTCTGCTGGTCGACGCCGCCCACAACCCCGCGGGTATCGAGTCGCTCCGGACGGCGCTCGACGAGGCGTTCACGTTCTCTCACCTCGTGGGGGTGGTCGGCGTGCTCGCGGACAAGGACGCGGAGGCGATGCTCGACCTGCTGGAGCCGATGCTCGACGAGGTGGTCGTCACCCGTTCGACGTCGCCGCGCGCGATCCCGGTCGGCGAGCTCGGCCGGATGGCCGAGGAGATCTTCGGCGAGGACCGGGTCCACGTGGAGGAGCGGCTGGACGACGCCATCGTCTTCGCCGTGAACGAGGCGGAGGCCGTGGGCGGGCCCACCGGGGGAGTGCTGGTCACGGGGTCGGTGACCGTGGCGGCCGAGGCACGGCTGCTCGCGGGCGCGCCGGGCGTCGACGCCGGGAGCCGATACCAGCAGCACCAGGAGGACCTGTGAGGAACCGCCTTGCCGCCATCTGCCTCGTCCTCGAGGCCTTCGTGGTCTTCTTCGCGACGCTCGCCGCGGTGCCGTTCGTCGACACCGAGCGCCCCGTCGTCTGGCTCGCGGGGACGGCGCTCGCGCTCGCCTGCCTCGCGGGCGCCGCCCTGGTGCGGTTCCGCGGAGGCCTGGTGCTCGGCTCCGTGCTGCAGGTGCTGGTGCTGGCGACGGGCCTCTGGGTGCCGGCGATGTTCTTCCTCGGTGCCGTGTTCGTGGCGATGTGGGTGTGGTTCCTCGTCCTGGGACGGCGCATCGACGCCGACCGTGCGGCGTGGGCGGCCGCGGAGGCGGACAGGCGGGCCATCGAGCAGCGCTGACGCTGGGGTTCGCTGACGGGGAGTCCGCTGACGCTGGGGTTCGTCCCCCACTCCGTGGGAGGTGCCCCCAGACGAAGTGGTTGTGATCCCGCCGGATATGCCCGGTTTGACCAACCACTTCGTCAGCGAACCGGGGGGTTGGGGTGGGGTGGGGGTAGGGGTAGAGATGACGCGCTCGCCCGAACGGGCGATGTTCGTCGGACGGCGCCTCCATCCGGTCAGCCGCTCGTCCGGCTCTGCCGATCGTCGGTGTGTGAGAGCAGCATCGGTCCCGCGAGCGGCCCGCCCGTCGGTCCCCGAGCCGCTGCCTCGTGCCCTGCGGTGGCTGCTCGTCGTCGTGGCCCTCGGGCTGGGCGGCCACGTCGCCCTCGTCCTCGCATGGGGGCCGGGGCACGTCGACCTCCGGGACACCTACCTCTACAACGCGCAGCAGTGGGCGGCGGCGCTGCTCGTCCTCGCTCGCGGCGTCGCCGTCTCGCGCGAGCGCCGGGTCTGGCTCCTGCTCGGGGTCGCCATGGCAGCCTCGGCCTGCGGGGACGTCGTCTACAGCTTCTGGGTGGTCGGCCTCGAACCCGAGCCCTACCCGAGCGTGGCCGACCCGATCTACATGGCCTTCTACCCCCTGGCGTACGCGGCGCTGGTGATGCTGCTGCGCGACGCAGCACGCGACCTGCCGCGCAGCCTCTGGCTGGACGGACTGGTGTCGGGCCTGGCGCTGGGCGCGGCCGTCGCCGCTGCCGTCTACGGCCCCTTGCTGCTGGAGACGGGAGGGTCACCGGTCTCGGTCGTCGTCGGTCTGGCGTACCCGCTGCTCGACGTGGTGCTGATGACGATGGTGGTCGCGAGGCTCGCCATGAGTGGCTGGCGCGCCGAGCGTCGGCTCTGGGTCATCGGTGCCGCCCTGCTGCTGTGCGGCCTTTCGGACCTCCTGTACTGCATGCGCACGAGCGCCGGCACCTACACCGAGGGCACCTTGCTCGACTCGCTGTGGCCGCTGTCGAACCTGCTGCTGGCATGGGCCGCCTGGCGGCCGATGCGGCGCCGGGAGCGGGAGATTGCACCCGCGTGGATCCTGCTGGGAACACCGGTCGTGAGCCTGCTCGTCGCGGTCGCCGTGCTGGTGGTCGCGAGCCGGCGCCCGGTCCCGCTGGTCGCCGTCGTCCTCGCCGCGGCGTCCCTCGTCGGCGTGCTCGTGCGGCTCACGTCCACCCTGACCGAGACCCGCCGGCTCATGCACAGCCAGCGCGTGGCCGCGACGGACGAGCTCACGGGGCTGCGGAACCGGCGCGGTTTCACCGCGGACGCGGGACGTCTGCTGCCGGGGGACGCCGGGAAGGTCACGCCGGGGGCCCTGCTCCTGCTGGACCTGGACGGCTTCAAGGAGGTCAACGACAGCCTCGGCCACCACGCCGGCGACCGGTTGCTGACGGTGGTCGCCGAGCGGCTCACCCGCAGCCTTCGCTCCCCGGAGGACCTCCTCGGCCGGCTCGGCGGGGACGAGTTCGCCCTGTTCCTCGCCTCCGCCGACCGCCCTGGCGCCGTCCACGCCGCGGAACGGATCCTTTCCGCCCTGGCCGAGCCGGTCGTCGTGGACGGCGTGCGGGTCCAGACCGCCGCGAGCATCGGCATCGCTCTGGCCCCCGGGCACGGGGACAGCCTCTCCCTGCTCCTGCGCAGGGCCGACATCGCCATGTACCGGGCGAAGGGGGAACGGTGCGGCCACGCGGTGTACGACGTCAGCCTGCGGGACGCCGAGGGCGAGGACCGGCTGCAGCGCATCGCCGAGCTGCGCGAGGCGCTGGCGGGCGACCAGCTCACCCTGCACTACCAGCCCAAGATCGACCTGTTGACGGGCGCCGTGTCCGGGGTCGAGGCCCTCGTCCGCTGGGACCACCCAGAACGAGGCCTCGTCTACCCCGACGCCTTCCTGCCGCTGGTCAGCGAGGCCGGGCTCATGCCGATCCTGACCTCCATGGTGCTCGACCTCGCGCTCGCCCAGGCGGCGTCCTGGCACCGGGACGGCTACGACCTGCCGGTCGCGGTCAACCTCCCCTCGGCCGCCGTGGTGGACGGCTCCCTGCCGGACCGGGTGGAGGAGCTGCTCACCCGGCACGCCGTGCCCGCGGACCGGCTGCAGCTCGAGATCACCGAGGAGTCCCTGCTGGACGACCGCGTCAGGGCACGCGACGTGCTCGCGCGCCTGCGGGCCGCCGGTGTCCGGATCTCCATCGACGACTACGGCAGCGGCTACTCCTCCCTGGCCTACCTGCGGGAGCTGCCCGTGGACGAGCTCAAGCTCGACCGGTCGTTCGTCTTCCCCAGGGCGGCCGCCGCCCGCGCGGCTGCGATCGTCCGCTCGACCGTCGAGCTGGCCCACTCCCTCGGGCTGAACATCGTGGCCGAGGGGGTCGAGCACCAGGTGGTCGCGTCGGAACTCAGCAGCTACGGCTGTGACGCCGCGCAGGGCTTCTACTACTCACGGGCGCTGCCGAGCGCCGAGCTCACCTGGTGGCTCGAGCAGCGTGAGCAGCGCGGCGCGGACGCGGTGTCGGCCGACGCGCCCCCGGGGTAGGGCGGCTACGGCACCGGTACCTGGCCCCTGACCGGGGACGTGTCGGCTGCGTACGTCTCGACGGCGAACGCGATCGCGTCCGCGCTCGTGTCGAGGGCGTGCAGGTTGACGTTGCCGCGCAGCTGGCTCCCGTACGCCTTCCGGAGCGCGCGGTACGTGTCGCCGTCCGCGCCGTCCTTGCGCGGGGTGAAGCTGTCGCAGGCCTTGTGGTAGCAGGGGTCGAACGGGGCGACGACGCCGCCGTACCGGGCCACCTGCTCCTCGGTCTTCTCGACCTCGGCTCCGGTGAAGAGGCCGCCGGCGGGGATGCCGGCGGTGATGAACGCCTGGTAGTCGCTGCGAGCGTCGAACGTCGCGTCCTCGAAGGGGAGGGACCGGCTCGTGAAGTAGCTGTCGAAGAGGTGCTCGATCGCTGCCGAGCCCTCGGGCGGCGCGACACTTCCCGGCTGGCTCGCATCCCCGTCGTACACGCCGCGGAAGTAGTTGGGCGACCCGACCATGTCGAAGTTGAGGTAGAGGGCGATCGACCCCCGCTCCTCCTCGCTGAGGCTTTCGACGTACTGGGTGGAGCCGAGCAACCCGGCCTCCTCGGCGCCCCAGAAGGCGAACCTCACCTTGTTTGCGGGCGTCCCACCGGCCAGCTGCTCGGCGACCTCCAGGATCGCCGCCACTCCCGTCCCGTTGTCGTTGATGCCCGGTCCGTCGGACACGGAGTCGAGGTGGGCGCCGACCAGAACGACGTTGTCGGCGGCGCCGCCGGGCGTCTCGGCGATGACGTTCCGCGTCCGCGTGTCCGGACTGACGGTGACATCGGTCGCGATCCGTGCCTTCGCACCCACGAGCGAGCGTCCCAGCTCGTAGTTCACGCTCACGACGGGGATCGATACGTCGGAGCCGGCAAGCGTCGGAAGCAGCAGCTCATTGCGCTCGGGGTCACCCGGGGTTCCCTCGTTGTAGAGGATGACGCCTACCGCTCCCGCTGCGGCCGCGTTCTGGGACTTCACGCCGAAAGTGCAGGTTCCTCGTTGCAGCAGGGCCACACCTCCCGCGGGGAAGGCAGCGAAGTCCTCCGGTTCGCAGCCCGAGGTGCTCGTGTTCGCCTCGCTGGCGGGCGGCTCCACGACGTCCACGTCGACCACCGTGCCGGTCACGTCGCCGCTCCCGGTGTACTCGGCCGTGGCGAACCCGGTGGCTTCCTCATAGGTCGCGGGGGTGGGAGCAAGCTGCTCGAAGACCGTGGGCTTGTCGACGGTGAACCGGTCGAACGCGAAGTCCTGGTACTGCACGTCGTACCCCGCGGCGCGCAGCCGCTGGAACACGTATCTCGCCGACCTGTCGTAGCCGACGTCTCCTGCAGCGCGACTGTCGTCGGAGTCGTCCGCGACCTCCTGCAGCTTGCGCAGGTGCCCGAGGACGCCCTTCAAGGTCACCTTCTGCTCGAGCGTCCTCTCGGCGGACTCCTCGGACTCGGCGGCCGCCTCTGTCGTCGTCCCGACGGTGACGAGCCCGGCAGCGGCGAACGCGAGGGCGGCGCACGCGCCGAGGGTGCGCCGTCGGGGCGATCGTGGGCGGTCGTGGCTGGTCATCCGGCTCTCCCTCTCGGGACGACGACATCGGCAATGCAAGGAGTCGGAACATACGGGGCGACGGCGACCTGATGGAAGGTGAGCGCGGTCGGCCTTCGCTAGGCTGCCGCGCGCAGTACGGGATCGCGACGGATCAAGGGGAGGCGCCGGACCGTGAGCCAGACGAGCCAGCGGACAGCAGAGGCGGCGACGCCCATCGAGCGCAGCCTCGTGCTCGTCAAGCCGGACGCGATGCGCCGACGGCTCGCCGGCGAGGTCCTGCGCCGGGTCGAGGCCAAGGGGTACGGCCTCGTGGCCGTCGAGATGCGCACGGTCGACCACTCGCTGCTTGCCGTGCACTATGCGGAGCACGAGGGCAAAGGCTTCTTCGAGCCGCTGATCCAGTTCATGTCCAGCGGCCCGGTGCTCGCGCTCGTGATCGAGGGAGAGCGGTGCATCGAGGGCTTCCGAGCGCTCGCCGGGGCGACGGACCCGACGGCGGCGCTGCCCGGCACGATCCGCGGCGACCTGGGCCGTGACTGGGGGACCACGGTCCAGCAGAACCTCGTCCACGGCTCCGACTCCGCCGAGTCCGCGGTGCGTGAGATCGGGATCTGGTTCCCCAACCTCTGACCGTGCTGTCAGACGGTGATGCGGCGGGAGCCTGCGGAGGTCTGACAGTGCTGTGGGCCCGCGCGCTGTCAGGCCTCGTGCGACGGCGAGGCTACGCAGGCCCGACAGGGGGTTAGCCTGGAGACCCGGCTGTCAGCCGCGAGCTTCCAGCAGATTGCGAGGCCTGCCCCCATGCCCGGCGAGTCGATCTTCGACAGGCTGGAGCCCCTGCTTCCCCGCGTGACCAAGCCCATCCAGTACGTGGGCGGGGAGCTCAACGCCACGGTGAAGGACTGGGACTGCGGCGGCGAGAACACCGTGCGCTGGGCGCTTCTGTACCCGGACGCCTACGAGGTGGGGCTGCCCAACCAGGGCCTGATGATCCTCTACGAGGTGATCAACGAGCGGCCCGACGCCCTCGCCGAGCGGACCTACGCCGTGTGGCCAGACATGGAAGCGCTGATGCGCGAGCACGGCGTCCCCCAGTTCACGGTGGACAACCACCGCCCGGTCGGGGACTTCGACGTCCTCGGGGTCTCGTTCCCCACCGAGCTCGGCTACACGAACCTGCTCACGGCCCTCGACCTCGCCGGCATCCCCCTGCGCGCCGACGCCCGTGGGGACGACGACCCGCTCGTCGTCGCCGGGGGCCACGCGGCGTTCAACCCGGAGCCGGTCGCGGACTTTCTCGACGCCGCCGTGGTCGGCGACGGCGAGGAGGCCGTGCTCACGATCACCGACGTCATCGGCGAGTGGAAGGACGACGGCAGGCCGGGCGGGCGGCAGGAGCTGCTGCTCCGGCTGGCCCGGACGGGCGGTGTCTACGTCCCCCGGTTCTACGACGTCACCTACCTGTCGGACCGGCGGATCCAGAAAGTGGCGCCGAACCGGCCGGGGGTCCCGTGGCGGGTGAGCAAGCACACGGTCATGGACCTGGACGAGTGGCCCTACCCGAAGCAGCCGCTCGTGCCGCTCGCGGAGAGCGTCCACGAGCGGATGAGCGTGGAGATCTTCCGCGGCTGCACCCGCGGCTGCCGCTTCTGCCAGGCCGGCATGATCACGCGTCCGGTGCGGGAGCGGTCGCTCCAGGGCATCGGCCGAATGGTCGAGGGAGGTCTCGCGGCCACCGGCTTCGAGGAGGTCGGCCTGCTCTCGCTGTCCAGTGCCGACCACTCCGAGATCGGCGAGATCACCAAGCAGCTGGCCGACCGGTACGAGGGCACGAACACGGGGCTGTCGCTGCCGAGCACCCGGGTCGACGCCTTCAACATCGACCTGGCCAACGAGCTGTCGCGGAACGGCCGGCGCAGCGGCCTGACCTTCGCCCCCGAGGGCGGGAGCGAGCGGATCCGCAAGGTCATCAACAAGATGGTCACGGAGGAGGACCTCATCCGGACCGTCGCCGACGCGTACTCGAGCGGCTGGCGCCAGGTGAAGCTCTACTTCATGTGCGGTCTGCCGACCGAGACCGACGACGACGTGCTCCAGATCGCCGAGCTCGCCAAGAAGGTGATCGCCAAGGGGCGCGAGGTCTCGGGGCGTGGGGACATCCGCTGCACGGTCAGCATCGGCGGCTTCATCCCGAAGCCGCACACCCCCTTCCAGTGGGCCCCCCAGCTCGACCACGAGAGCACGGACGCGCGCCTCGCGAAGCTCCGCGACGCGATCCGGGCCGACCGCCACTACGGCAAGGCCATCGGCTTCCGCTACCACGACGGCAAGCCGGGGATCGTCGAGGGCCTGCTGTCGCGGGGCGACCGCCGGGTCGCGGACGTCGTCCGGGCCGTCTGGGAGGACGGCGGCAGGTTCGACGGGTGGAGCGAGCACTTCTCGTTCGACCGGTGGATGGAGTGCGCGGCACGTGCGCTCGGCCCGCACGGCGTGGACGTCGACTGGTACACGACGCGCGAGCGCGACTTCGCCGAGGTGCTCCCCTGGGACCACCTGGACTCGGGGCTCGACAAGGACTGGCTGTGGGAGGACTGGCAGGACGCCCTCGACGAGGTCGAGGCGGAGGACTGCCGCTGGACGCCGTGCTTCGACTGCGGAGTGTGTCCGCAGATGGGCACGGAGATCCAGATCGGTCCCACCGGACGCTCCCTGCTGCCCCTCACGGTCGTGGGAGCCTCCTGAGCAGGACCCGGCCCGGCTGTCGGTGGCATGCAGCAGACTGGCCCCCGTGCGACGACGGCAGCAGCTGACCGGAGGCGGGGCCACGAGGCCAGGGATGCCGCGGCAGGTGACCGCGGCGCGCTGGCTGCTCGGCGCCGTCCTCGCGGTGCTGTGCGTGCTGACGATCGCCCCCACGGCCTCCGCCGAGAAGCCGTTCCGGCTCCAGCAGCAGGTCACGGACGACGCGGGTGTCCTCGGGCAGCGTCCGGACGACGTCCGGCAGGCCCTGGGACGCCTCGAGCAGGAGACCGGCGTCCTCCTGTGGGTTGTCTACGTCGACACCTTCAGCGGCGTTCCTCACCAGCAGTGGGCCGACGAGACGGCGGTGGACAGCGACTTCGGCACGAACGACATCCTGCTCGCCGTCGCGGTCGTTGACCGTAGCTACGCCTACTCGGTGGACCCGAAGTTCCGGCTCACCGACGCGCAGCTGGCGGAGGTCGACAGCAGGGCCATCAAGCCTGCCCTGCGAGCCAGCGACTGGGCGGGTGCAGCCATCGGGGGGGCGAACGGGTACCTGGCTGTTCTGCAGGGAAAGCCGGTGCCGGCACCTTCGATCCAGCCCGGAAAGCCCTTGCCGGCGTCCGGAGGCGGGAGCCTGGTGCCGTGGGTGTTGGGCGGCGTGGCGCTGCTCGCGGTGATCGGCTTCGGGATCGCACTGTTCGTCCGCAGGTCGTCTGCTCGACCCAGCACGCAACCAGGAGCCGGCGTCGAGACGCTGGAGGAGCTGAACAGCCGCGCCAACACCGCGCTCGTCCACGCCGACGACTCCGTCCGTACCGCGGGTCGCGAGGTCGCTTTCGCGCAGGCGGAGTTCGGGGACGACGAGGTGCGTGCGTACGCACAGGTGCTGCAGGAGGCGAAAGCGTCCCTCACCGCGGCGTTCGCCGTACGCCAGCGGCTGGACGACGCCGAGCCCGAGACTCCCGATGAGCGGCGGGCCCTGCTGACGGAGATCATCGAGCGGTGCGAGCGGGCCCAGCAAGCTCTCGCCGCACAGGCAGAGACGTTCAACAGCCTGCGTGACCTCGCCACACGGGCACCGGACATGCTCGCCGGCCTGAGTGCCCGAGCCGACCAGCTGCAGGAGAGGCTGCCCTCGGCGCGCCAGACCCTGGCGAAGCTGCACGACGAGTACGAGAGCACGGCGCTCACCTCGGTGCAGCAGAACCCCGAGCACGCGCAGGAGCGGCTCTCGTTCGCGCGCTCCGAGCTGGAGGAGGGCCGCAAGGCGGTGTCCGACGGCACCGAGGGGCGTGCGGCCCTCGCCGTCCGCGCGGCGGAGGAGGCCCTCGACCAGGCCGAGCAGCTGCTGTCCGGCGTGGAGCGGGCGTCGTCCGACCTTGCGGCCGCCGTGGCTCAGCTACCGGCGGCGACGCAGGACCTCGCCGCGGATCTCGAGAGCGCGAGCCGCCTGCGCGGCGGCCCCGAGCAGGCCAAGGCACTCGGCAGCGCCGTGGACGCCGCGCGTGCCGCCCTCGGCCAGGCTGCCGCCAGCGGCAGGTCGGACCCGCTCGGTGCCCTACGCGCGGTGAACGAGGCGAACGCGGCCATGGACGCCGCCCTGGCCGGTGCCCGCGAGGCGGAGGCGAACCGGGACCGGGCCGAGGCCCACCTGGAGTCCGCGCTGCTGGCCGCGCGAGCCGAGGTCGGTGCGGCGGAGGACCTGATCAATACGAACCGTGGGCGGATCGGTAGCGCCGCCCGCACCCGGCTCGTCGAGGCCCAGCGGCTGCTCGCGGACGCCGAGACGACCCGGCAGACCGACCCCGTCGCGGCCCTGGCCAGCGCTCAGCAGGCTGACCGCGTCGCCGAGCAGGCGTCGGCGGCCGCGCGGGCGGACCTCACGCCCCAGGCCCCTCCCTTCGGCTACCCAGGCGGCTACGGCAGCTGGGGTGGCACGTGGGGCGGCGGCGGGGGCTTGCTCGACGCGATCCTGCGCGGAGGGTTCAGCGGGGGCGGGTTCGGCCGGGGTCCCTGGGGCGGCGGCGGCTCGTGGGGTGGCGGCTCGTGGGGTGGCGGATCACGGCGAGGAGGCGGAGGTGGCTTCGGAGGAGGTTTCGGGGGGCGCGGCAGCTCCGGAGGACGACGGGGTGGCGGTGGCAGGTTCTGACGGGGCGCAGCGTGCCGTCGTGGTTCGCCACCGGCGAGGATCCGGTCAAGAGGGCGCTGAGCCGGCGAAGATCAGGTAGGACAGGAGCCGACGCAGGCTCTGCGGCCGACCGGCACCGGAACCAGCACCAGCAGCAGCACCAGCAGTATCACCAGCACGATCACCGACGAGGAAGCGGACGAACGGCGAGGAGCGGGACGGATCCCGCGGGGAGAGGACACTCGTGGCACAGAAGCAGTCGATCTTCGGACGTATCGCCCAGCTCACCAGGGCGAACATCAACGCTCTCATCGACCAGGCCGAGGACCCGGGCAAGATGCTGGACCAGATGATCCGCGACTACACGAACAGCATCGCCGAGGCGGAGGAGGCGACCGCGCAGACGATCGGCAACCTGCGGATGCTCGAGCAGGACCGCGAGACCGACAAGGCCGCGATCACCGAGTGGGCCAACAAGGCCCGCGCCGCCTCGAGCAAGGCCGACCAGCTGCGGGCCGCAGGCCAGACCGCCGAGGCGGACCGGTTCGACGAGCTGGCGAAGTTCGCGCTGAAGCGGCAGCTCGACTTCGAGCGGGAGGTCAAGGCCACCGAGCCGCAGATCGCGTCCCAGACCGAGGTCGTCAACAAGCTGAAGTCCGGGCTGAACGGCATGCGCGAGAAGCTCGAAGAGCTGCGGCGCAAGCGCGACGAGCTCGTGGCGCGCCAGAAGAGCGCCCAGGCGCAGTCCGCGGTCCTCGACGCCGTCAAGTCGGTCGACGTGCTCGACCCGACGTCCGAGGTCTCGCGGTTCGAGGAGAAGGTCCGGCGTGAGGAGGCGCGCGCGGCCGGCCACGCCGAGCTCGCGGCGTCCTCGCTGGACGCGCAGTTCCAGTCGCTCGACGACATGGCGGACGACGCGGAGGTCGCTGCTCGGCTGCAGGCCTTGAAGGCCGGCCAGACGAGCTGAGACGCCGTCGAACGCACATGACCTGAGGCCGCCCGAGAGTCCGACACCGCGAGGAGCTGTCCTGCCGCGCACCCCCGACGGCCCTCAGCCGGCACCCGTCGTCCAGAGGTTGAGGGTCCGGTACGCCAAGCGCGGGCGGCTGAGGTTCACGAGCCACCGCGACTTCCAGAGGGCGCTGGAGCGTGCGCTGCGGCGGGCGGCCGTCCCTATTGCTTACTCCGCCGGGTTCACGCCGCATCCGAGGGTGTCGTACGCGGGCGCGGCTCCCACCGGCGCGGCGAGCGAGGCCGAGTACCTCGAGATCGGCGTCACGCGGCGATGTGACCCCGACGAGGTCCGAGAGGCACTGGACCGCGCTCTGCCCCCGGGCCTCGACGTGCTGGAAGTCGTCGAGGCGGGTAGCGGAGTGCTCGCGGACCGGTTGACCGCCGGCCGGTGGGAGATCGTGCTGCCGGACCAGGATGCCGAGCAGGCGGAGTCGGCGGTCGCGGCCTTCCTCGCTCGGGACAGCGTGGAGGTCGAGCGGCTGACGAAGTCCGGGCGGCGACGGTTCGACGCTCGAGGCGCGGTCGTGTCGCTCGTCGTCGTCCCCGGCGACGAGGCCGCCTCCGAGCTCGGGCGCGCCGCCGTGGCCGCCGGCCGACCCTGTGCGATACTTCAACTGGTCGTACGGCACTCCACACCGGCCGTCCGACCCGACGACGTCCTCGCCGCCCTCCGCGCGGCGGCCGACCTCGCGCCCGTGTCACCATCCCAGGTGACGCGGCTGTCGCAGGGGCCGCTCGACGAGGTGGAAGGCACCGTGGCCGACCCCTTGGCCTCGGATCGGGACGCCGGCGGCGCCTGAGAGAGAGCCGCGCGTCCGCAGCGACGGCGCGATCGATGAGGCGTGACCCAACGACTTCCGCCGCCCGGTGAGCCGGTCGGCGAGGACCCTCCCCGGTCCCGGTGGTGTGGACGTGGCGGGGGAGTGACGGGAGAACAACCCCGTGACCGAGAACGAGACGGCGCCGAACGAGAACGACGGCCCGAACGAGAACGAGGCACAGGTACAGAGCCCGGCGCCGGACGACGGCCCGGAGGCACAGCGGGCGCGCAGGCCCCGGCGACGCGCTGCCAGCCGCCCCGCTGGACCACCGTCCGACCGGGCTGACGACGTGTCGCCCGGCGCCACGGCGCAGGACGGTGCCGCCGAACAGGTCAGTGCGGACGCTGGGTGGGGCGCCGCTGCGGAGGCGACGTCCCAGCCGACCTCAGCCGGCGAGGGCGGCGAGGGTCCCCCACGGTCGCCGCGGCCGGACGAGGAGCGGCCTAGCACTCCCGCCGCCAAGCGGACTCCCCGCAAGCGAGCGGTGAGGAAGGCGAGTCCGCCGCCGGAACGGCAGCCGGAGGCATCGGGCGAGCCGGATGCCGACGCCACGCGAGGGGAGGCTGCTGAGCAGCCGGCCACGAAGCGGACGCCGCGCAAGCGTGCGAGCAAGAAGGCGTCCGCGGTCGCGGACGAGCTCCAGCCCTCCGAGCCGCAGACACAGCGTGAGACAGAGCCGCGAACAGAGGCAGAGACGGCGGGACCAGACCGGAGCGGTGAGCAGCCTCCCGCGCCAGAGCCGACGGACGAGGTTCGCGCAACCACTCTGACCGAGGAACCCCCCACC
>JBKHWX010000057.1:0-6824 GCA_046566325.1 Actinomycetes bacterium
CCGGCCTCGGCGTGGTCGGTGGGCTCGTCATGCCGGGTCTTATCACGCGGTCGGCGAACCTGTCGTGGGCGATGCTGGTGCTCGGGGTCATCATGGTCGCCGGTTACCTGGGCCTGCTGTGGGCGCCTGCGAGCCACCCATGGGTGTGGGCCGCCTTGCTCGGCGTCGCCGGGTGGACCTTCCCGGCCGCGATCGCGATGATCACCGCCCGTACCCACGACCCGCATGTGACCGGTCAGCTGTCCGCGTTCGTCCAGCCCGTCGGTTACCTGTTCGCGGCGATCGGGCCGCTGCTGGTTGGTGTGATCCACACCGTGACGGGCAACTGGCACCTGGTGATCATCCTGCTCGCGGTGAGCGCGATCCCGATGACCGCCGGCGGGCTGCTGATCGCCCGGCCCCGGTATGTGGACGAGGAGATCGCACGCCCGTGAACGTCGGCGGCGTGGTCTCCCCGCGTCATCGGCTCGCTGTCGCGCTCGCCTCCTCGCCCGTACCCCGCGCGTGCACAGGCCGCCGCACGAACATCACCGGGCACACGGCCGCAGCGAGCACCGCGCGGCTGATCGACCCCCGGGTCAGGTTGCCGAGCGCGAGCGTTCCGCGGGTGCCCATCACGAGCAGCTGCGCCCCTGCCGACTCGCGCACGAGTGCCCTGTCTGCATCGTCGTCCACAAGCCTGCAGCTCAGGCTGCGCGGTGCGACGTCCTCCTGCGTCAACCCCGCGAGCCGTACCTGGTCAGCGCACAGCTGCTCAGCGGTGGCGCGAACGGTCTCAGGAACCCCTCCCTCCGGCGTGCGGTACACGTGCAGCACCGTGAGAGCGGACCCCCGCAGGGATGCCTCCTGGGCTGCGGCGCGAAGCACGGGTTGGGTCAGCCGGCCGCCGTCGATCCCCGCGACGACACCGCCCGTTCCCTGCCCTGCCGACACCTCGTCCTCGGGGACGACGACGACCGGGCACGACGAGGCGTGCAGCAGCTGCTGGCTGGGCGAGCCGAACCGGAACACCGTCGGACCGCGGCGGCTGCGCGACCCTAGGACGAGCAGGGAGCAGTCCTCCAGCACATCGTCCAGCCGTCCGGTCCCCTCGACGACGAGCCCCTGGACGACCTCGGTGCCAGGGTGCGCCGCACGAATGGCTGCGACACGCGCGTCGAGTGCCTCGGATGCCTCCCGCACGGCGACGCGCTCGTCACGCAGCTGGGCCGTCACGCTGCGATCCGCGTCCACGGCCGGGACGGAGAGTCTGAGGACAAGCAGGGGCAGGCGCCTCGCGGAAGCCTCGGACGCTGCGTAGCGCACGGGCGCGTCGCTGTGTCGGCTGCCGTCGTCCCCGACCGCCACGCACGGACCCGGCACGGCACCTCCCGCTGGGCCGAGGGTAGTTGTGCTCATTGTTCTCTCCATCCTCGTGCGAATCGGCCCTCGTTCGAATCGGCGGGGGCAGGCTCAGCGGCTGTCGGCGCCGACGCCGGCGCCTGCGCGCATCGCCTCGACGCGTCCGGTCTCGAGTCGCGCAACCGGTACCCGCCAGGGCGAGCAGGACACGTAGTCCACGCCGGTCTCGCAGAAGAACCGAACGGACTCCGGATCGCCGCCGTGCTCGCCGCAGACGCCCACCTCGAGATCCGGGCGGGCCGCGCGGCCCTCGCGGACCGCAATCTCGACCAGACGTCCCACGCCTGCCACGTCCAGCCGAGCGAACGGGTCCGAGCGCAGCAGCCCGGCGTCGCGGTACGCGGGCAGGAAGGCGGCCTCGGCGTCGTCCCGCGACAGCCCCCACGTCGTCTGGGTGAGGTCGTTGGTGCCGAAGGAGAAGAACTCTGCCTGCTGCGCGAGCCGATCGGCGGTGAGCGCTGCTCTCGGAAGTTCGATCATCGTGCCCTCGCGGACGTCCGGTGCCGGTACGCCCCGTCCGGCCGCGACCTCCTGTAGCGCCGCGCAGATCCGGGAACGGACCAGCGCGAGCTCCGCCGCGTCGACCACGAGCGGGACCATCAGCTCCGCCCGCGGGTCGAGACCCTGCTCGCGCAGGTCGAGCACCGCCTGTGCGAGCGCCTTGACCTGGGCATCGAGGATCTCCGGGACGACGACCGCCAGCCGCACGCCACGCAGGCCGAGCATGGGGTTCTGCTCGTGCCAGCGCTGGACGGCGGCCAGCTGCCGGCGGGTCCGCTCCGGCACCGACCCGCTCGCCTCCAGGTGCGCCACCTCGAGCGTCAGCTCGGTCAGGTCGGGAAGGAACTCGTGCAGCGGAGGGTCGAGCAGACGGACGACGACCGGCAGGCCGTCCATGGCCCGCAGCATCTCCGTCAGGTCCTCGCGGTGCAGGCGCTGCAGCTCGGCCAGCGCCTGCTCACGGTCCTCGTCGAGCACGATCGACTCGACGACAGCGCGCCGCTCCCCGAGCAGCATGTGCTCGGTGCGGCACAGGCCGATGCCGCGGGCCCCCGGCTGCCGCGCAAGCCCGGCGTCCGCCGGCGTGTCCGCGTTGGCGCGTACACGCACGGCCGCGCGGTCGTCCGCGTGCCGCAGCAGGCGCAGGACGGCGTCGCTCAGCGGGTCCGGCTGCTCTACGGACCCGGAGAGGGCCGCCGCCACCCCGCTGGGCTCGACCGGCAGCTCCCCGACGAACACCTCACCCGAGGTGCCGTCCACCGAGACGACGTCGCCCTCGGCGACGACGACGCCCGCAAGGCCGGTGACAGTACGCCTGTCGGCGTCGAGAACGAGGTCGCCGGCCCCGGCGACGCAGGTGCGCCCCATGCCCCGCGCCACGACCGCGGCGTGGGAGGTGACGCCGCCGCGGGCGGTGACGACGGCCGTCGACGCGACCATCCCGGCGAGGTCGTCCGGGCTGGTCTCCGGGCGCACGAGGACGACGCGCCGTCCCTCGGCTGCCCACCGCACGGCGGTCTCCGCGTCCAGCGCGACCTGGCCGACGGCCGCTCCCGGGCTCGCCGGGAGGCCCCGGGCGAGCAGCGCGCGGCCGGAGGCCGACCCGAAACGGGGGTGGAGGAGCGTCTCCAGCTGCTCACCGGTCACGCGGCTCAGCGCCTCGTCCAGGTCGATGCGGCCCTCGTCGACGAGCTGGCAGGCGATGCGGAACGCCGCCGCCGGCGTCCTCTTGCCCACCCGCGTCTGCAGCACCCAGAGCCTCCCGTCCTCCACCGTGAACTCGACGTCGCACAGGTCGCGGTAGTGGCTCTCCAGCGTCGCCAGGTGGTCGAGGAGCTCGGTGTAGACCGCGGGGTCGAGGCGGTGCAGCGCGCGAAGGGGCACTGTGTTCCGGATGCCGGCGACCACGTCCTCGCCCTGGGCGTTCTGCAGGTACTCGCCGTAGACGCCGGGCTCGCCCGTTGCGGGGTCACGGGTGAAGCAGACGCCGCTGCCCGAACGCGGGCCGGTGTTGCCGAAGACCATGGCCAGCACGTTGACGGCCGTCCCCAGGTCGTCGCTGATCCCCTCCCGGGAGCGGTAGAGGCGCGCCCGCGGGGAGTTCCAGGACGCGAACACGGCGCGGATGGCGTGCCGGAGCTGCACTTTCGGGTCCTGGGGAAGGTCCTCCCCGGTCGTGTCGACCAGGATCCGACGAAAGTCGCCGACCAGGGCACGCAGCGTCTCTGCGCTCAGCTCCTGGTCGCCGTCCACACCGGCCCGGCGCCGCGCGTCCGTCAGCAGCTGCTCGAAGCGGGCGCCGTCGACGCCCATCACCGTCCGGCCGAACATCTGGGTGAAGCGCCGGTAGCAGTCCCAGGCGAACCGCTCACCCGAACGGCGCGCCAGCCCTTGGACCGTCTCGTCGTTCAGACCGACGTCGAGGATCGTGTCCATCATCCCGGGCATCGAGAACTTCGCGCCGGAACGCACGGCCAGCAGCAGCGGGTCCTCTGGCGAGCCGAAGCGGCGGCCCATCTGCCGTTCCAGCGCCTCGAGCTCGTCGTCCACCTCCGACAGCAGCTCAGCCGGTTCAGTGCCGGTCCGCATGAACTCCCGACACGCCTCCGTGGTGATGGTGAAACCGCCGGGCACGGGTAGTCCGAGCCGCGTCATCTCCGCCAGACCGGCGCCCTTGCCCCCCAGCAGGTCCGCCATGTCGCGACTTCCGGCGGAGAGCGGAGAGACCCACCGGGCTCCCGTCGACGTCTCGTGCTGCAAGGCCTCTACAACCACCACGTGATCCTTCCGTCTCTCCTGTTGGTTCATCCGCCCGACCGGTGCCCGGCTCAGCGCTCCGACCGGCGCAGGCGCTCCATCTCCGTCTCGATCTGCTTGGCGGTCGGCTCGGGCGAGTAGACGTTCCACGCGTTGAACGCCAGGCCGATTCCCCAGCCGAGGATCGGGAAGATCGGCCAGAAGAACGCGGCGCCGGTCATCGCCCAGATGACTACCAGGAACCCGTTCACCAGGATGTAGGCGAGCAGGTGCGCCTGGAACTCCCGGCGAGCCTTGAGCCTCTTCACCGCCGCCTCGCGCAGCGCGTCGTCCGAGATCCTCGGGCCGTCGACGGAGTAGCCCGGGTAGGTGGACATGGCAGCCTCCTTTCGGCTACTGCCAGAGTCCGTCGCCGCGTCAGACGCCGGTAGGGGCTTTCGTCACCAGCGCCAGCTCAGTGACCGCACGCCGCACCGCCCGCCCATCCGTCCGTCCGGGGACTTTCGTCTCTGTCCCAGGAACCCGGAGCGCCTGATGCTTGGGAACCTCGACGCGTACTCGCGCCCGGCGCGAAGCCTCGCGGCGGAAAGGTGGCGAAGTAACATGGCAGCGCCTCCCCGGCTGCTCCAGACCGCTCCGGTGACCGGCTTCGGCCCGGAAGTCGAGGCACGATGGCGACCCGCCCGCGCGATCTCGTGGGTCGTCGTCCCGCTGATGGTCGTCGCCTCTGCGGCAGGCCTGCTGGTCGGGGACGTGTACCGCGAGCCCGTGCCGGTGGCCGCCCTGCTGCGCGGCAACGACCTCGTGACGCTGGTGGTTGCCGCGCCGCTCCTGGCGGCCGCGCTCCTTGCGGCTCGGCGTGGGTCCGCCCGGGCGCAGCTGGTGTGGGCCGCGATGCTCGCCTACACGGTCTACACCTACGCGACGGTCGTCTTCGGGACCACGTTCAACGCGCTCTTCCTGGTGCACGTCGCGCTCTTCTCGCTGGCCGTCTTCGCGCTCGTGGCGGTTCTCTCCAGGTTGGGCTGACGGCTCTCGAGAAGGAGACCTCCATGGACGTCAGGAGGGGCATGCGTGAGCTGAAGGACACCTGGGTCCACTACCGCCCTGCCTGGGTCCTGCGGCTCGCGCTGGTCCTGCGCTCCGGGTGACACGCTCATGCAGCGTGCGATGCTGTCGGGTATCAAGCGACGTGCCGAGGCCGGTCGCCGGACGAGGTCCGTCCAGAGCGCCGGTGGGTCGGCGAGACTCCCCGGAGCATCATGATCCTTTCGGCGACCGGCGGGAGTGGCTCCGGACACAAAGAAGGTGCAGACGGTCGACCTGGCCCGGACGAGTTCGAGACGCGTGCCTACCGCCGAGGTCGCCTGTTGTGCGAGGGCTTCCCTGCCCGGGAGGTGCCGAAGGTGCTCGAGGGGGACGACGTGATCGTCTGGGTTCACGCACCGCTCGACCGGGCGCCGGCCCTGCTCCGGTACCTCGAGGGGATCGTGGACATCGACGAGGTCGTGATCGAGGACGTGCTGAGCCGGCACGAGCGACCGCGGGTCGACCATTACGCGGGTTACGCGTTCGTGAACGCGTACGCCGCCGCCTTCGACGCCACCTCGCGCCGCCTGGTGACGTCGGAGATCTCCGCCGTGGTGACACCTCGGCTCCTCGTCACCGTGCACGCCGGCGGACAGGCGTCGTGGCGCACCCTGGCGCAGCGATGGGACGAGCAGCCGGAGGTCCTGCGCCGCTCCACCGGCGGTCTGCTGCACGGGCTCGTCGACCTTGTGGTGGACGGGCACTTCGACGCCGCACAGCAGCTGGACGACGAGGCGGAGGCGATCGAGGACCTGCTGTTCGACGAGAAGGCCCAGCGGGACGTCCACCAGCGGATGTTCCTGCTCCGCAAGCACCTGGTGCAGCTGCGTCGTGTCGTGCTGCCCATGCGGGAGGTCGTGAACACCCTCTTGCGGCGCGACCTGGAGCTCGTCAACTCGGATGTCGTCCCCTACTACCAGGACGTCTACGACCACGTCCTGCGCGTCACGGAATGGACCGAGAGCCTCCGGGACATGGTGACCACCCTGTTCGAGACGAACCTCAGCATCCAGGACCACCGGCTGAACCTCGTCATCAAGAAGCTGACCTCCTGGCCGCCATCATCGCCGTCCCGACGGCGATCACGGGCTTCTTCGGGCAGAACGTGCGGTTCCCGGGAGAGGCCGCCTGGTCGGGCCTGCTCATCAGCGTCGCTCTGATCGTGGGATCGGCGGTGGTGCTCTACATGCTGTTCAAGAGGCAGGACTGGATCTGAGCCGATGACGGAAGACGCTTGTCTACCTCGGCGTGCTCGACGTCGTCGACGCCGCGGGACGCCCGTGCGAGCACGTTGTCGCGATGAGGCGGCTGCCGGACTCTCGCCGGCTGTCGACGCCGGTGCAGAACGGGACCGACGTCAGGGAGCCGTTGCGCGCGCTGGCCAGGCTGCTCGCCGCGTTCCACGCGAAGGCCGACACGGACGAGACGATCTCGACCGCCGGGTCGCCGGCGCCCTCGACCACCTGCAACGTGGCCGCGTGCGGCTCGTCCTCGTGGGCGGCGCTCCCGCTTCCGGGAAGTCGACGACGTCCCGGGGAGTCGCGGCTGCTCTGGGCTGGGCGGTCCTGTCCTCCGAC
>JBKHWX010000058.1:0-5570 GCA_046566325.1 Actinomycetes bacterium
GCCGTCCTCGGGTTCGACTCCTACCCCGAGATGGCGCAGCAGCTGGAGTCCATCCTGGCCGGCCGCCCTCCGGCGAGCCACGTCCCGCGGGACCGTCGGAGCCTGCTCCCTCTCACCCCCGTCGCCCGACAGGACGTCGCTCGGGCGGTCGCCGTCCCGGGGCACGGTCGCTCGTCGGGCGCCGACCCCCGCTCCGGTCGCCCCGCGTCCGGACCACCCGTCGTGCGCCGCCGGCTGGACGGCGGACCCTGGGCGCCGCTCAAGCTGGCATCCGGCTGCGACCGCCGCTGCGCCGTCTGCGCCATCCCGTCCTTCCGGGGCGCCTACCTCTCGCGACCGCCGGCAGAGGTGCTCGCGGAGGCGCACTGGCTGGCCTCCCAGGGGGTCCGCGAGCTGTTCCTGGTCAGTGAGAACTCGACCTCCTACGGCAAGGACCTCGGAGACCTGCGCCTGCTCGAGAGCCTGCTGCCCCAGCTGGCGGCGGTCCCGGGCATCGAACGCGTCCGCGTGTCGTACCTGCAGCCGGCCGAGATCCGTCCGGGGCTGGTCGAGGCGATCGCGACGACGGACGGCGTGGCGTCGTACTTCGACCTGTCGTTCCAGCACAGCTCCGCCTCGGTGCTGAGGCGCATGCGCCGCTTCGGCTCCAGCGAGCACTTCCTCGACATGATCGGGCACATCCGGGCCGTCGACCCGTTCGCCGGCATCCGGTCGAACGTCATCGTCGGGTTCCCGGGCGAGACGGTGGAGGAGTTCACCGAGCTGCTCGGCTTCCTCGAGGCCGCCCAGCTCGACGTCGTCGGGGTCTTCGGCTACTCGGACGAGGACGGCACGGAGGCCGCAGGGCTGGACGGCAAGCTCGACGAGGCGGAGATCGAGGCGCGACGGCGCGAGGCTACGGCTCTGGTCGAGGAGCTGACCGCGCAGCGGGCGGAGGCACGCGTGGGCGAGAAGGTCGTCGTCCTCGTGGAGGACACCGACGAGGTGGGGGCTGCGGTGGGCCGTGCAGGGCACCAGGGTCCCGAGGTGGACGGCGTCACGCGTCTTCCCCGTCCGGCGGCGGTCGGCCAGCTCGTCCTGGCCCGGGTCGTCGCCACCGAGGGCGTGGATTTGCTCGCGGACCCGGCATGACGCGGAGGAGCCGGGGATGACCCCCGACGGCGGCGCGGTGCCCGGCGCGGGACGCAGGGACGCGTCCCGCAGCCCCGGCTCCTCGCCCGTCGCGCCGGTGCCGAGCCCCTGGAACATCGCGAACGCCCTGACCGTCCTCCGGATCGCGCTCGTGCCCGTCGTCGCCGTCCTCCTGCTCCACGACGACGGCAACAGCGCAGCCTGGCGGGTCGGCGCCTGGGCGGCGTTCACGGCCGCAGTCGTGACCGACCGGATCGACGGCGACATCGCCCGCCGTCGGGGACTCGTGACGGACTTTGGCAAGGTGGCCGACCCGATCGCGGACAAGGCCCTGATCGGCACCACGCTCGTGCTGCTGTCCGTGCTGCACGACCTCCCGTGGTGGGTGACGGTCGTCGTGCTCGTCCGCGAGCTCGGGATCACCCTGCTGAGGATCGTGGTCATCCGGCACGGGATCATGCCGGCCTCGCACGGCGGCAAGATCAAGACCGTCGCACAGGCGACGGCGATCGGCCTCTACCTGCTGCCGCTCGGCACGTGGTTTGGTGCATGGGCTCGGGACGTCGCCTGGGTCGTGATGCTCGTCGCCGTGGCCTTGACCGTCGTCACCGGTCTGGACTACGTCGTCCAGGCGGTGCGGCTACGGCGCGGCAGCGCGCGGACCGCCGCGAAACGCGCGCGTCGGGGCCTGCAGCCGTGACGGAGCCGTCCCCCGGTGCCGCCCTGCCCGTGCCGTGCGCGGACGCGGCTCCGGGAGACCGTCCGGCGGAGCAGGAGCGAGTGGTCCGGCTCGCGCGTGCCGCGGGGCTGACCGTCGCCGTCGCGGAGTCGCTGACCGCCGGACTCGTCAGCGCCCGCCTGGCCGACGTCCCCGGTGCGTCGGCGGTGCTGCGCGGGGCCGTCGTCGCCTACGCGACCGACCTGAAGAGCTCCATGCTGGACGTCCCGACGGAGCTTCTCGCCGAGCGGGGTCCCGTCGACCCGGACGTCGCGGTGGCGATGGCCACGGGCGCGAGGACGCGCCTGAGCGCGGACCTCGGCGTCGCCACCACGGGCGTTGCGGGGCCCGACCCTCAGGACGACGTCCCGCCCGGCCTCGCCTTCGTCGCGGCGACGTGGCCCGGCGGCAACAGGGTTCGTCGGGTGCAGGTCAGGGGAGAGCGCGCGGAGGTGCGAGCAGCGGCGGCACGGGCCGCGCTCGAGCTGCTCGCCGATCTGTTGACGGAGCTCCAGTAACCACGTGACAGCAGTAATGCCCTTCTGTTATCATTCTGTCGCGGCCGCAGGCGGGCTCGGCCGCAGCGCCCGGCGGGGGGAGTCCCTCGGCGAGGCCGGCAAGGCGGGTCCGGTGGCGGCTCGGGGGCCACCGGACCCGCCTTTCCGCGTCTTCCCTGTTACGCGCTGGTTACGCGGAGATGCGCAGCGTGGAACATGTGTGCTCGTTCGGCAGTTGACCCACACGTGGGAACGAGACGCTCCGAGCGGCGGCACGCTCCGGCCGCGAGGTACGGTGGTGCCATCACGGGCAGGGGTTCGCCGAAGCCCGTGGACGTGGCCAGACTTCGGGAAGACCCGGCGAAGGGAGGTTCTGGCGTGGTTCTGCTCCGTCGAGAGATCGGCGACGTCCTGCGGGACGCTCGCAACCGCCAGGGCCGGACCCTGCGCGAGGTCTCCGCCGCGGCCCGCGTGTCCCTGGGGTACCTCTCCGAGGTCGAGCGGGGCCAGAAGGAGGCGTCCTCGGAGCTTCTCGGCTCCATCTGCGGCGCCCTCGACGTGCCCCTGTCCAGCGTCCTGCGTGAGGTCAGCGACCGCGTCGCCGTCGCCGAGGGCCTCACCGTTCCCGACACCGTCCCGCCGGAGCTCGCCGAGGGGATGCGCGACGGCCTCGTCAGCGCCGCCTGACATCACCTCCGCGTCGGTCGGGGTCGCTCCCACCTTCGCGTTGAGCATCGAGTCTGCCCAACCTCCTATGCATTTATCATGCAGCCGGGCCCGGCGCCTCAACGTTGATCACGGCAGCGCTGCACACTGCAGACGTGCCGGAGGGAGACGTCGTCTACCGCACCGCTAGGCGGCTGCACGCCGCTCTGGCGGGACGCGTGCTGCTGAGCAGCGACCTGCGGTGGCCGAGCCTCGCCACGACGGACCTCCGCGGCCGCACGGTGGTCGAGGTGGTCAGCGTGGGCAAGCACGTCCTCGCGCGGCTGTCGGCGTCAGCCGGCGGCGGCTCGGACGGGGCGGTCCCGCTCACGCTCCACAGCCACCTGAAGATGGAAGGCGCCTGGGAGATCCGCAGCAGCCGAACGGATGGGTCAGCCCGTCGTCCTCGGGGCGGCCGGCCGGAGCGCGAGAGCGACGTCCGCGCGGTGCTCGTGAATGCCGAATGGACGGCGGTGGGCCGGCGGCTCGGCATGCTGGACCTGCTCCCGACGTCGCGGGAGGCTGGTCTCGTGGGCCACCTCGGCCCCGACCTCCTCGGGGCGGACTGGGGACCTGCCTCCCTTGCGCGCGCCCTGTCGAACCTCCGGCAGAACCCGGAGAGGCCGGTGGGCGAAGCGTTGCTGGACCAGCGGTTGGTCGCCGGTATCGGCACCTTCTACATGGCGGAGGCTCTGTTCGTGAGGGGCATCACCCCGTGGACCCCCGTCGCGGAGGTGGTCGATGTCGAGGGCTTGGTCGTCGTGGCACAGCGGATGCTGGAGGTGAACAGTCGGCGAGCGGGACAGGTCACGACGGGAGTCAACGCCAACGGGCGGCAGCAGTGGGTGCACGGCCGCGCAGGTCGGCCCTGCCGTCGATGCGGAACACCCGTCCGCGTCGCCCCGCTCGGGAGCGCGCCTCACGACCGGGTGGCCTTCTACTGCCCCTCGTGCCAGCGCGGCCCGGTTCCTTGACCGTCGGTCCGGGGACAGCTCGATCGGCCGCGTCGGCCCGTGATCAACGCGGTGCGGACGAGACCGGGTCGAGGGAGGCTCTGAACCCGGCGCTACCCCTCGGGCAACGGCTCGCGGAGCATGTCCTTCCCTCCGAGCTGAGTGATCCCGAGGGCGGCCGAGTGGTCCAGCGGCAGTGCGGCGTGCAGCTCGAGCTCCATCCGGCCGTCGGCGTCCGGACTGAAGCTGCCGGCGGGCACGCGACGGCCCCCGTCGTCCTCGAGCCACACCCCGTAGGAGGCGTTCGGCTTCAGACCCGCCACGGTCAGGTCGATCCGGGTCCCGCCGTCGGCGCTGGCCAGGGCTGCCTGACCCGTCACGCCGGCGGTGGCGATCGGAACGCGTGTCACGTCCTTCTGCGGGAGGCCCACCAGCACCGCCACCGCAAGCAGGCAGGCTGCCGCGACACCGGCGACCACGGCGACGATGCGTCGCCGCCGAGCCATCGTGCGCTGCCGCGCGACGTCCTCGAGCACGGTCTCGAGGCGCAGGCCCTCGCGGGGCACGGGGGCCGGGCGTTCTCCCAGCTCCTCCGGCCAGGCGCGGTCCAGAACCTCGACGACCGGTCGGAGCCGGCTCACCTGCAGCAGGCAGGCGGGGCAGGCGTGGACAGCACGCGCCACCTCGGCCTGCTCGGCGGCGCCCAGCCCGCCCAGCAGGTAGGGGCCGAGGTCCTCTGGCCCGAGATGACAGCGCTCGTCGTGCCTCACCGCTCCCACCCCAGCTCCTCCAGCGCGAGCCGCAGGCTTCGCAGTCCGTAGAAGGCCCGGCTGCGGGCCGTGCCCTCCGGAATCCCCAGCTCCGCTGCGACCTCCCCGTACGACCTGCCGCGGTAGTAGGTCTCGACCAGCACGGTCCGGTGCTCGGGCCGGAGCCGTCGCAGGGCCTCTTCCACCAGCCACCCGTCCAGTGCGTCACCGAAGGGGTCCGTGGAGCTGTCACCGGCCTGCTCGGTCTGGCGCCTCTCCGCGTCCCCGGTCGCCGTAGGACGCCGGCGGCGTGACCGTGCCTCGTCGACCACGACGTTCCGGAGGATGGCGAACAACCACGGCCGAAGGGGCCGGTCCGGGTCGTAGCGTGATGCGGCCCGCCACGCGCGGATGAACGTCTCCTGCACCGCCTCCTCGGCGGCACCTCCGTCGTCCAGCGCGCGACGCGCCCACCCGTACAGCTCGCCGGAGTGCGCCGCCCAGGCCCGCCGAAGCCCCTCCTCGTCAGTGAGGTCCCCGGCGTCGCCCGGAGGCGGCGTCCGTCGCGGCATGCGCACCACATCGGACAGTACGCCCGTCAGACCCCTGACGTTCACCCGAGGCGGCCTGCCCCTGCGGGCTGTCAGCGGGCGGCGCGGCCTGCAAGGGTCCGACACCGACGCAGCTACCGCTCACGACCGAAGGCGCAGCCCGGACGGCGTGGGCGTGAAGCCCGCCTCCTCCAGGGCTGCGGCGAGTGGATGGCTGCCGAAGAGGACGGCGGCACCGTCGGCACGCTGGACGGTGAGCCGGCCCA
>JBKHWX010000059.1:0-5213 GCA_046566325.1 Actinomycetes bacterium
ACGAACCGGCGGCGACGGCGGCCTGCGAGATGCTGGCGAGCGTCACCTGGCTCAGGTCGGCCTCGATGTGCGTGGGAGCGCCGTCGGCGGCCGGCGTGACCTGGACGGTGACGCTGGTCCCGGCGACGGTGAGGATGCCTTCGTTGCCCTGCACCTGCAGGGAGAGCCAGGAGACGCCCGGCAGCGTGTAGGAGGTGTCCGTCGGCGCGGCGGTCGCCTGCTTCGGGACGGCGGGTACGGCGGTCGTGGTCACGGGAGATCCCTTCGTTCTCTGCCCCGCCCTGGTGGCTGGGCACGCGAGAACCACGATCCGCGAACAGTGCTCTCGATCCGAGGGTGTGGGCACGCCTCTCGTCAGGTGGTGCTGGCACCTCTGTGCAGGGGGGAGGTGCTGTTCACGATTCAGACGCGACGCAGGGACGGCACGATGGCCGCCTCGAGCGCGAGGCGTAGACGCTCGACGGTCCGGTCGACCAGTGCGGGCTGGCAGCTCGTCGCGGAAGCCGGACCCAGCTGCGCGTGAGGCAGTCCTCCAGAGAGCGTTCCTCCTGGTGCCCACTGGTCACGAGAACCAAGGCTTCGCGTCCCAACGAGGCGACGGCCCAGTCCTCGTCATCGCTTGGCGGATCTTCTGGGAGGTAGCGGTACGCCAGGAGCACGTCGATCTCGCCGTTCTTGAGCAGCGGCAGTCCGTGCGGGGTCTCGACCTCGACCATCTGCACGAGGATGCCGGCGTCATCCACGGCCATCTGTGCCAGGACGCCTGGAAGCAGGTACGTGATGGCGCTCGCGAACGTCAACGTCATCGCCCCCGCGGTCATCGCAACACCCATGAACGACAACACCGCTCCGGACGTCCTCGCCCACATCACCAGCCTCATCCCGATGAAGCGCGTCGGACGACCGGAGGAGGTCGCCGAGCTCGTCGCGTTCCTGACCTCCGACGCCGTCAGCTTCTCGACCGGCGCCGTGTACGACATCAGCGGCGGACGGTCCACCTACTCGCCGTGACGCCGGACGACACAGCGGGGACGCCGTACGGCACGGCCGTTCCTCCGGGACTCACGCAGTAGGGGTGTCCGCTGCACCCGACCCTGAGGAGGCCACCGTGCCAAGCGCGAACGAGGCCAGGACACCGCTGTCGGTCGACATCCCCGAGCTGAAGGGCAGGTACGCCGCCCTGGACGACTACACCGTGGGCTTCGAGACCTACCCCCTGGACGTCGACCCCGCGCCGTACTTCGTCGGCCTGCCCGGGGACCGGTGCCAGTGCCCGCACTGGGGCATCGTCACGGCCGGCGAGATCACCTTCCGGTGGGCCGACCGGATGGAGACCTACAGGGCCGGTGACGCCTACTACGCCGAGCCCGGACATCTGCCGCTGGTCACCGCCGGGACGTCGGTGGTCGAGTTCAGCCCCACCGCTGCGCTGGAGCAGACCATGAGCGTGGTCGGTGCGAACCTGGAGAAGGCGGGAGCGAGCGCATGAGCCCGACGCTGACCACGCCGGCCCACGTCGACACCGCGGTCGCCAACGTGGTCCGCTGGCTCGAGACCGCCCAGGCGCCGGACGGGATGCTGGCCGCCGACTGCTTCCTGGACCTGTCGCTCCCGCAGTGGCGGATCCAGGCCGGCAGTGCCGAGGCGGCGCTGGCGATCCGTCGGCAGTCGCACCCGTTCCCGGGGACGGTCCGGGTGGAGCGCGTCGACCGCACCGACCGAGGGTTCGTGATGGCGTTCGAGGAGCGGTGGGACCACGAGGGGCAGCGGTGGTACTGCCGAGAGCAGATCCGGGCGGACGTCGTCCACGACACGATCGTGGAGATGGCGGTGTACTGCACGGGCGACTGGGACGAGGCCCGGCAGGCCGCCCACGCGGCGGACGTCAGCCTCCTCCGGCCGTGAGGCAGCTCCCGTCCGTCCTACTCTGGCTGCTTGATGAGCACGCCGGACAGCGAGCTGGCGGCGCGGACACGAGCGGTCCTCGACGCGGCGTCCGGTCACGTCTTCGGCACCGAGCCGGGTCGGCTCGCCGCCGAGCTGTACGACGTGCTGGCGCGCACGACCGATGACGGGGACCGGGCGCGGGTGGCGGCGGCGCTCGCGCGCTGCTGGGCATACGGCGGTCATGCGGCTCGTGCCGCTGCCTTCGCCGACGAAGCCGTGGAGCGTGCCGAACGGACCGGGGACGCCCAGCTGGTCGCTGACTGCCTCGACGCGCGGCTGGCGGCCCACTGGGGGCCGGACGAGCTCGACCTGCGGACGGCGCTGGTCACCCGGCTCGAGGAGGTTGCCGCGCACGTGCTCGACCCGGAGGCACGGCTGCGGGCCCATCTCTGGGCCCTGCAGGTCGCCTGCGAGCGCCTCCACGTGCAGGCCATCCACCGTCACCTGCGCGCCCTGGACGAGCTCGGCACGGAGTCGCCACGGGCCCGGTTCTTCGCCCTCTCCCGCCGGTGGATGTACGACATGCTGCGCGGACGCAGCGACCGCGCGCCGGAGCTGGTCGCCGGTGCCGAGAACGCCGGCGAGGAGGCTGGGCTGGCCGACGCGTGGATGGTCGTGCACGCGATGCACGGGTATACGGCGATGTTCGCCGGCGACACCGACGCCTGCGCCAGGACGGCCCAGGAGATGGAGGAGTTCGCGCGGCGCGAGGGAGTGGCCGAGGTGGCCGCCGAGGCGGCGTGGCTGTGGACCGCAGCAGGACGGCCGGACCGTGTCAGAGCGTTGCTCGGGGAGCTGGGGGGCGCCGTGCTCGACGGACTCCCGAGCGACGTGAACCTGCTGCTGACCCTGCAGTGCGTGCTCGAGGCGGCGCTGTTCGTGGAGGACCGCGAGATCGCCGAGGGAGCGGCCGGGCGGCTGGCGCCGTACGAGGGTCGCGCCGTCTTCAACGCCGGTGCGACCAACTTCCACGGCGTCACCGACGACACCCTCGCTCGCGCTGCGGCGTTGGCGGGCGACCTGGCCCGCGCACGACGGCTACGGGAGCGCGCGCTCGCGACCTACCTGCGGATCGGCGCCCCCTGGTGGCAGGAGCGGCTGCGCGCGTGGCAGCCCGTGGTCACGCCATCGTCGCGACCGACGCCGAGCTTCCGTCTCCATCCCACCGCGGACGGCGTCTGGCTGGTCGGCGCCGAGCCGGGTCGCCCGATGCGACCGCTCCGAGGACTGGAGTACCTGCGCCGGCTCGTCGCCCGTCCAGGGTCCGGGATGCCGGCCGTCGAGCTGGTCACGGGTGGCAGCGGCACCGTCATCCAGGCCCACGCCGACACGGTCATCGACCGACAGGCCGCAACGGCGTACCGCAAGCGGCTCGCCGAGATCGACGAGGAGCTGGCCGAGGCGCAGCAGTGGGCCGACCTGGGTCGTGCGGAGCAGCTCAGCGTCGAGCGTGGTGCTCTGCTCGACGAGCTCGCCGCGGCGTCCGGGCTCGGTGGCCGGGCACGCGGGACCGGGTCGACGCACGAGCGGGCTCGAGTGGCGGCGACCAAGGCGATCGCCTCCGCTATCGAGCGGGTCTCCCTCGTCGATCCCGAGCTCGGACGCCACCTGCGTGAGTCGGTCCACACCGGCACCGAGTGCAGCTACCGCCCCACCGGTGAAGAGGTCCGGTGGGTGCTGGCGGAGTAGGTGCCCGGCCGCCCCGGCGCGGCGTACCCGTCAGCGGCGGCCGAAGACGATCCCTTCGTCCTGCAGGCGGCCGTGCCGCATCATCAGGACGTCGCGAAGGTAGTTCTGGTGCAGCCGCCAGGGGGCGCGCCGTCCCTGTCGCGGAAGCCCGTCGAGGCTTCGGAGGATGTAGCCGGACCGCAGGTCGAGGAAGGGGCGGTCCGCAGGCTCGTCGCGAGGGGGCTGGGGGACGGCCGTGCGGAAACCGTGTCGATCCATGTACGTGAGGAGCCGTGTCACGTAGCGGCTGACGAGGTCGGCCTTGAGCGTCCAGGACGCGTTCGTGTACCCGACGACCATGTTCAGGTTCGGGACGCCGGACAGCATCATTCCCTTGTACGACACCGTCTTTGCGAGGTCGACCGGCTCGCCGTCCACGCTCAGCCTCATCCCGCCGAGCGGCAGGAGGTTCAGACCCGTTGCCGTGACCACGATGTCGGCGACCAGCTCCCGGCCCGAGCTCAGCCGAAGGCCGGCGGGCGTGAAGGTCTCGATCGAGTCGGTGACGATCTCGGCGGTACCGGCCGACAGTGCCTTGAACAGGTCGCCGTCGGGGACGATGCACAGCCGCTGGTCCCACGGGGCGTACGGCGGGTGGAAATGCGTGTCGACGTCGTATCCGCTGGGCAGCGCACGCAGCAGTCCCTTCCGGATGAGCGACTTCATCGCCTCGGGACGACGCCGCGCGAGCTGGTAGAAGGCGGTGGTGACGAGGATGTTCTTCCAGCGCACGATCGGGTGGGCCACGGCTGCCGGCAACCGCCGCGTCAGGACCTCGGCGAGGCGGTCGGTCGCCGGCAGCGAGACGATGTAGCTCGGCGTCCGCTGAAGCATCGTCACGGAAGCAGCGCTCTCTGCCAGCCCGGGCACGAGCGTGACCGCGGTCGCCCCGCTGCCGATGACGACGATGCGCTTGCCGGTCCAGTCCAGGTCCTCGGGCCACTGCTGGGGGTGGACGACCACTCCCTCGTAACGCTCCTCGCCGGGAAATGCAGGTCGGTACCCGGCGCCGTAGTCGTAGTAGCCGGAGCACACCGACAGCCACGAGCAGGTGAACCGCAGGGAGCCGCCGTCCGCGCGTTCGACCGTCACCGTCCAGCGGGCCGTGGCGCCGTCCCAGTCCGCTGCCGTCACTCGGTGCCCGAACCGGACCGCCTTCTCGACGCCTCGCTCGCGGGCCGTCTCACGGACGTAGTCGCGGATGGCGCTGCCGTCGGCGATCGCCCTCGTGCCCGTCCAGGGGCGGAAGGAGTAGCCGAGGGTGAACATGTCCGAGTCGGAGCGGACGCCGGGGTAGCGGAACAGGTCCCAGGTGCCGCCGATGACGTCGCGGGCCTCGAGGACGACGAACGACTTGTCCGGGCACTCCTGCCTGAGCAGGCACGCCGCGCCGATGCCTGACAGTCCCGCTCCGACGATGACCACGTCGACGTGCTCGGCGGGCCTGCCAGGGCCGTCGTCCGGCGCCGTCGCAGCGGTGGCCGACGGCTCGGCGGAGGTGGGGTGAAGCACCCGTCCATGGTGCGCCGTCCGCGCGG
>JBKHWX010000060.1:0-16858 GCA_046566325.1 Actinomycetes bacterium
AGCAGGATCAGTGGCGCGGCGTAGGAGGCCTGCGTGGAGAAGATCAGGTTGAGCAGGATGAACGGGTAGGGGTCCCACTTGAGCCGGTACACCCCGACCACGTTGATGATCACCCAGACGATGATGAAGATCGTCATGTAGGCGAGGAACTTCGCCGTGCCCATGAACCGGGCGAAGCCCTCGGCGAACTTGCCGAACGCGTCGGGGTCCACGTGCGGCCGGGGCACCAGGGTGCGCCGCGCCTCACGGGGGACGTCGAGGCGCGCGCCTCGTCGCCAGGTCGCGTCGATGACCTGGCGGGGGTCCCGCTCGTCAGGCATAGCGCTCCCCAGGAGATGCGGTGTCGCTGGTCAGGTCGTCCTGCTCCCGCCAGTCCTCGGGGAGGATGTGGTCGAGCACGTCGTCCACGCTGACGACGCCGAGCAGCCGGCGGTTCTCGTCGGTCACCGGTAGCGACACGAGGTTGTACGTGGCGAGCCGACGGGTGATGAGGCCGAGCGGGGCGTGGACGTCGACCGGGTCGACGTCCGAGTCGATGATCGCGCCGAGCGCCTCGTGCGGCGGCTCGCGCAGCATCCGTTGGATGTGGACGACGCCCAGGAAGCGTCCGGTCGGCGTCTCGAGCGGAGGGCGGCACACGTAGACCGCGGCGGCGAGGGCCGGGGAGAGCTCGGAGCGGCGCACGTGTGCCAGTGCTTCCGCGACCGTGGACTCCGGCGGCATGATCACCGGCTCGGGGGTCATCAGACCGCCTGCGGTGTTCTCGTCGTAGGCCATCAGCCGGCGGACGTCCTTGGCCTCCTCGGGCTCCATGAGCTCGAGCAGCTGCTCCTGCTGCTCGGCCGGCAGCTCCGAGAGCAGGTCGGCGGCGTCGTCCGGCTGCATGACCTCGAGCACGTCCGCGGCGCGGTCGGTGCCGAGGCCACCGAGGATCTCGACCTGGTCGTCGTCCGGCAGCTCCTCGAGGACGTCGGCCAGCCGCTCGTCGTCCAGCTCGGCCGCGAGCTCGAGCCGGCGCTTGCCGGACATGTCGTGGAGCATGTCCGCGATGTCCGCCGCCTTCATCTCCTCGAAGGAGGCGGCCAGCAGCGAGGCGCCCTGGGCGCCGGTGTCGCCGGAGAGGCCCTGGACCTCGTCGACGTCGAGGAGCATGGTCTCGCCCCGGTGGCGGCGCAGGCGTCCGGACAGGCCGCGGGCGGGCGCGCCGCGGCGGACGAAGACCTTGGTGACGTCCCAGTCGCGGTTGCGCTGCTCCTCGATCGCGAGGTCCTCCACCGTCGCGACGCCCGAGCCGTCGGTGAGCGTCACCTGGCGCTCGAGCACCTCGGCGAGGAGCAGCGTCTCGACGGCGCGCTGCTCGAAACGGCGCATGTTCACGAGGCCGGTGGTGATCACCTGGCCGGCGTCCATGCTGGTCACGCGCGTCATCGGGACGAAGACGCGCCGCTTGCCCGGCACCTCGACGATGAGGCCGACGGCGCGTGGGCGCTGCCGGGAGCGGCGCATGAGGGCGACGACGTCGCGCACGCGCCCCACCTGGTCGCCCAGGGGGTCGAACACGGGCATGCCGGCGAGCCGCGCGACGAAGACCCGAGATGGAGCGCTCACGGACAACGAGGTTATCTGCCAGGGCCCGGCTCCCCGCGACTTGTCAGACGCTCGTGCGCCGTGAGCCGACGACGGTCTGACACGGGTCCGGGGGTGGCGGGGAGCGGGCCGCTGCGCTCACTCGGGGATGGGCGGGCCGAGGACCTCCAGGCCGTAGCCGGGCGACACCTGGGCCCACTTGGGGATCTCGACCTCCATGCTCTGGCCGTCGTCCCCCGGGACACGGCGCTCCGCGGCGGGGATGCCCACCTCGTCGTAGAGGCCGAGCAGGCCGGCCGGCAGGGTCAGCGCGAGGATGCGCGCCGGCCGGTCCCCACGGATGCGGAAGGCGTGCGGGAGCTGCGGCGGCAGGTAGAGGAAGCAGCCGTCGTACAGCTCGAACATCTCCTCGCCGGCCTGGTAGCTCATGCGCCCCTCGACGAGGAAGAAGGCCTCTGCCTCGCGCGTGTGGCGGTGCAGGGGAGTGGCGATGCCCGGTGGCTGGGTGACCATCGCGACGCCCAGCGTCCCGCCGCTCGCGTCGCCGTCCAGGACGTGTTCGAAGATGGACCCCATGGCCCAGGTGGCGCGGCCGGTTCCCGGCTCGGTCATCACGCCGCGAGCGGTGGCAGGTCGGGAGGTGGAGACGTCTGTCATCGGAGCCACTTCCGTCCGCAGAGATTGGTCCGAATCCGCTTCGGATGAAGCTACGCTAGGGGCCGTGTCACGCACCGTCAAGACCCGCTCCTACTCGGGAGAGGGACGCCGCGCGGCGGCTGCCGAGCGCCGCCGCCGGATCCTCCACGCCGCCCTGGAGATGTTCGCCGCGCAGGGCTACGCGGGCACGTCGATGGGGGCGGTGGCGCGCCGAGCCGGTGTCGCACTGGACACCGTCTACGCGCTGGTGGGGCGCAAGCCCGAGCTCGTCCTCGCCGTCCACGACCTGGTGCTCGGCGAGGAGGCCACGGACGTCGACGGGCAGCCGCTGCCGGCGCTCCAGCGTCGGTACGTGGCCGCCGTCCGGGCCGCACCCGACGCTCGGTCGAAGATCCAGACGTACGCCGCCGCGCTCGCGGGTCTGCTGCCCCGGACGGCGCCCCTCATGGAGGCGCTCCGCGAGGCCGGCGAGACGGACGAGGGGTGCCGGCGCGTGTGGGAGTCCGTGGACGAGCGGAGGGCCGCGAACATGCGCCTCTTCGCCGCCGACCTCCGCGCTACCGGCGAGCTACGCGACGACCTGACCGACGACGACGTCGCCGACCTGGTGTGGTCGATGAACGCTCCTGGGTACTACACCGCCCTGGCGCGGCGCGGCTGGGAGCCCGAGCGGTACGCCGCGCTGGTGGCTGACGTGTGGACGCGGACGTTCCTGCGCTGAGCCGAGTCGTCGTGGTCGCGCGTTCGGTCACCCCGGCTCGACCAGGACGGCCAGTCGCGCCAGCGACTCTCGCCAGCCGGCCTCGTTGTCGGCGAGAGAGACACCCTCGGGGAGGTCCTCGTGCACCGCGACGAGGTCCGTCCCGCCGTCGGCCGCGTCGGCCAGCCTGATCGTGATCGTCATCTCGCCGCACAGGTCGGGGTCGTCGCTCTCGAACTCGTCCTTCTCGACGACGAGCTCGCCCGGGACCAGCGTGACGAACCGTCCGTGGTACGTGTCCGTGGAAGCACTGCTCTTGCCCAGCCGATCGGGGGCGTCGTACGTGAGCGAGATCCTGAAGGTCCCGCCTTCCCGGCCGTCGAACTCGTGCACCTCGCACGTCATCTCGCTCGGCACCTTCCACCGCGCGACCTGTTCGGCGGTGACGAGCGCCTCGTAGACGCGTTCGCGAGGAGCGCTCAGGTGCGTGGTGACCTCGGTGGACCGCATGGTCGCCATCGTGGCGGGCGTGCGTCGTCCGTCTGCAGGGTCCCCTGCTCGGCCGCTAGCCGCCGGGCTCGCTGCGCCGACGCGGGCGAGGCGACGTTAGACTTGGACCAGTTACATAGGTCAACTATGGGTCTCCCTCTGGGGCGCTCACATGACGACGACACGAGCCCGGCCCGAACACGCAGGACGCCACCGCGCAGAGCCTGCCGGCGCCGCACGGTTCCCGCCCGGCTACCGCTGGGTGGTGCTCTCCAACACCACGCTCGGCGTGCTCATAGCGACGATCAACTCCTCGATCCTGCTGATCGCCCTGCCGGACATCTTCCGCGGTGTGGGTATCAACCCACTGGCTCCCGACAACGCCAGCTACCTGCTCTGGCTGATCATGGGGTACCTGGTGGTCACCGCTGTGCTGGTGGTCAGCTTCGGGCGGCTTGGCGACATGTACGGCCGGGTCCGCATGTACAACGCGGGGTTCGCGGTCTTCACGGTGTTCTCCGTGCTGCTCGCGGTGACGTGGCTGCACGGGGTTGCCGCCGTGCTGTGGCTGATCGTCATGCGGGTCGCCCAAGGTGTCGGCGGCGCGATGCTCATGGCCAACTCCAACGCGATCATCACCGACGCCTTCCCGGTGGAACAGCGCGGCCTCGCCCTCGGCCTCAACCAGGTGGCCGGCATCGCCGGGTCGTTCGTGGGCCTGATCCTGGGCGGCCTGCTCGGTCCGCTGGAGTGGCACCTCGTGTTCCTGGTGTCGGTGCCCTTCGGGCTGTTCGGCACCTTCTGGGCGTACTGGAAGCTGCACGACACCGGCGTCCGCCGGCCGGCGGGCCTCGACCTGTGGGGCAACGGAACGTTCGCCGTCGGCCTGGTCGCCGTGCTCGTGGGGATCACCTACGGGATCCAGCCGTACGCCGGCCACACCATGGGCTGGACCAGCCCGTTCGTGCTGGCCGCCCTCCTGGGGGGTGCGGTGGTGCTGGCGGTGTTCTGCGTCGTCGAGACCCGGGTGAAGGAGCCCATGTTCGAGATGGGGCTGTTTCGGATCCGCGCGTTCAGCGCCGGCAACCTGGCCTCCTTCCTGTCCTCTCTGGGCCGCGGCGGCCTGATGTTCATCCTGATCATCTGGCTGCAGGGGATCTGGCTGCCACGCCACGGCTACAGCTTCGAGTCCACCCCGCTGTGGGCCGGGATCTACATGCTGCCGCTGACCATCGGCTTCCTCGTGGCCGGGCCGACGTCCGGCTGGCTGTCCGACCGGTTCGGGGCCAGGCCCTTCGCCACCGGAGGCATGCTCGTGGCGGCGGTGAGCTTCGTCTGGCTGGCGCTCCTGCCCGTGAGCTTCGGCTACGGCGAGTTCGCCGCGGTGCTGCTGATCAACGGCATCGGCATGGGCCTGTTCGCCGCGCCGAACCGGGCCGCGATCATGAACTCGCTCCCACCGGACCAGCGGGGAGTAGGCGCGGGTATGAGCACCACCTTCCAGAACTCGGCGATGGTGCTGTCGATCGGCATCTTCTTCTCTTTGATGATCACCGGTCTGGCCAGGACGCTGCCGCACACCCTGATGAGCGGCCTCGTCGCCCAAGGAGTGCCTGCGACCGACGCCGCCCGGCTGGCGGGCCTGCCGCCGGTCTCGGTGCTCTTCGCCTCGCTGCTGGGGTACAACCCGATCCAGACGCTGCTCGGCTCCTCGGTGCTCTCCCAGCTGACCGCCCAGCACGCGGCCTACCTGACCAGCCGCGGCTTCTTCCCCGACCTGATCTCGGGTCCCTTCGCCGAAGGCCTGTGGACCGCCTTCGCCTTCGCCATCGCGGCGTGCCTGATCGCGGCGGTCGCCTCCTGGTTGCGAGGCGGCAGGTACGTGCACGGCGAGCTGGACCGGAACGACGACGAGCCGGACGACGACGAGCCGAACGACGACGAGCCGAACGACGAAACTAGACAGCCCACCGAGTCCCTGCCCTCGCAGAGTGGTCACGTCTGACGCGACACCCCGGCGTGTCGCGTCAGGTCTGACCACTCTGGCCCAGCGTCAGCACGGTCCGCGACGCATCCGGGTGCCAGAAGGAATCACGCCAACCAGCGTGCTGCAGCGAACAGACAGATGCCGAGGCCGACGACGACGAAGACGGCACAGATCACGTCGACGAGCATCTGGAAGTGCCGCACCAGACGCCGGATCCATGACGGACCCTTGCCGTGCAACGACTTCTTCTGGGACAGGTTGAGCAGGAACATGCTGACGCCGAAAGCGATCATAAACAGGCCGGCGAGGGCCGGGTTCGTGGACACGAGCGGCTCCGGCGCCGGCTCTTGCAACTCTGCCACCTCTCTGCCCGATCCCCCTCGGACACGAGAATGACGTCTGAAGCGACACGCGGGCGTGCGGTCCCCCGGATCCCGCTCTGTCGGCTGACCCTCAGTCGAGGCCGATCGGGCACCTGACGGACCGGGCTCCCTCGCGCTTCAGGTCGTCGTGACCGAGTTGGAGGCTTGGGAGCCGCGGTTGCGCCGATACGTCACATCTGCACGATGGGTCCGTGATCACTCCCATCCATCAGGCCCCCCAGGGCCTCGCTCGACGGCTCGCGCTGTGGATGACCATCGCGACAGTGACGGCGCTGGCGGTCTCGGCGGGGTCCATGGCCGCAGTGGGTGACGGTGCGCGGGCCGACGCGGCCGGCTCGTCGTCCCGCCCGGCCTGGGCAGGGCCGGGCTCGGCTCCGACCAGCCGCTCCGCCGATCTCCCTCTTGACCCTGTCAACACGTTCGGCTCCAACCCCGGCAACCTTCGAATGTGGGAGTACCTGCCGCATGGGCTTCCAACGGGCGCCCCCGTGGTTGTCGTGCTGCACGGGTGCGGGTCAACCCCGTTTCTGTACGCCGACGCGTCGGGATGGACGACCGTGGCCGATGCTTGGAAGTTCGCGCTCGTCCTGCCCCAGCAGTCCGTCCTCAACAACCCCAGTCTCTGCTTCAACTGGTTCTCGGATGCCGATACGTCGCGCGGGAAGGGTGAGGCCGAGTCCATCCGCCAGATGGTGGACTGGATGGTCGCGCGACGCGGTGTTGACGCCCGCCGCGTCTTCGTCACGGGGATCTCGGCCGGCGGTGCGATGACCGCGAGCATGCTCGGCGCGTACCCGGACGTCTTCGCGGGCGGCGCTCCCGTAGCCGGCATGCCGCAGGGTTGCGCTCACTTCCCTGCCGAAGCGTCCTTCTGCGGTCAGCCAGGAAGGGACCTGAGCCCTTCGGAGTGGGGGGACCGAGTGCGGGCCGAGACGGGATGGAAGGGCCCGTGGCCCAAGGTGTCAGTCTGGCAGGGAGCCCTCGACGGGATCGTCAACCCCAGGAACCTGACAGAGCTCGTCGAACAGTGGACCGATGTTCACGGCATCGACCGGGTCCCGGAGCAGGTGGAGACGGTCGCAGGCCACACCCGCACCGTCTACGCCGACGACTCCGGGACGCCGCAGGTGGAGAGCTACCTGATACAGGGCATGACCCATGCGCAGCCCGTCAACCCCGGCCCCGGGCCTGACGAGTGCGGTGTGGCTGGCCCCTTCATCGAGGACGTAGGAGTCTGCGCCGCCTACCGGATCTCCGTCTTCTGGGGGATCGCGAAGGGCTGACCAGGAGCCCCGGCGCCCCCACGGGTGGTCACTCCTGACGCCGCACATCGGCGGGTCGCCCCCGAAGTGACCATGCTGTCGGCCCAGCGTCAGCCGAGCCGGTGCCGACGCCTCTTGCGGCCGCCAAGGTGGAAGGGGCGCCACGAAACGGTGGTCGCAGGCGTGTCCGGTGGCGGTGCCGCCTCCGAGGAGCTGTCGTAGTCACCGGGCTTCTCCAGCAGCTCGCCGGTCGGGACGAACCTCAGCACGCGCGAGCTGGCGGCCCAGCGCTCGACCATCGTGTCGGCGTCCAGGGCGTTCAGCCGGTCACCGCGCAGACGGAAGACGGACGCCTCCCACCGGTCGTCGTCCGGCCGGACATGCTCGACCCGGGCCCGGAAGGTGACCAGGCGCGAGCCGTTGTCCTTGCTCGGCACGCGGACCTCGACGACGTCCGCTCCTTCCGGCACCGGGTCGGGCTGCTCCTCCCCCCCGACGACCACGAGCACGGCGGCGTCGTGCCAGACGTGCCAGAGCGGCAGCGCGCGCTGGCCGGCAGCACTCACCCACACCAAGCCGGCCTTGCTCGCCGCCGCGCCCACCAGCGCCTCCGCCGGCACGTTCCCCGGTGTCTGGCTCACGCCCGACAGCCTGCCAGAGAGCAACGTCACGTCGTCCGGGCGATGACCTGCAGCGACGGCGCTCGCTACCGTCCCCCACATGCCGAACGCCGTCACCTCGGACACGTCCGCCCGCACCTTGCGCCCGCGCCGCTCGAACCTGGCCGTCCCGGGGTCCAGCACGAAGATGATCGACAAGGCCAAGGGTCTGCCCGCGGACCAGGTCTTCCTCGACATCGAGGACGCCGTGGCGCCGCTGGCGAAGCCCGACGCGCGCAAGAACATCGTCGCCGCCCTGAACGAGGGCGGCTGGGGGGACAAGGTCCGGACCGTCCGGGTCAACGACTGGACGACGCAGTGGACGTACGCCGATGTCGTCGAGGTCGTCGAGGGGGCCGGCGCGAACCTGGACTGCATCATGCTGCCGAAGGTCCAGTCGGCCGAGCAGGTCGTCGCGCTCGACCTGCTGCTGACCCAGATCGAGAAGTCGTGCGGCTACGAGGTGGGCCGCATCGGCATCGAGGCACAGATCGAGAACGCTCGGGGACTGATCGAGGTCGATGCCATCGCCAAGGCGAGCCCGCGCGTCGAGACCATCATCTTCGGGCCGGCAGACTTCATGGCGTCGATCAACATGAAGAGCCTCGTCGTGGGCGAGCAGCCGCCGGGCTACGACGTGGGCGACGCCTACCACCACATCCTCATGTCGATCCTTCTGGCGGCCCGTGCGAACGACAAGCAGGCGATCGACGGGCCGTACCTGCAGATCCGGGACGTCGAGGGGTTCCGTCGCGTGGCCGGGCGCTCGGCCGCGCTCGGGCTCGACGGCAAGTGGGTGCTGCACCCGGGCCAGCTCGACGCGGCCAACGAGGTGTTCAGCCCGCGCCAGGAGGACTACGAGCACGCCGAGGACATCCTCGACGCGTACGAGTGGTACACGTCCGAGGCCGGCGGCAAGCGGGGTGCGGCGATGCTCGGCGACGAGATGATCGACGAGGCCTCTCGCAAGATGGCCCTGGTCGTCGCGGGCAAGGGCCGGGCCGCGGGGATGCAGCGCACGCAGCGGTGGTCGCCGCCGTCGGAGTAGCACCATCCCGCAGATGTGTCAGACCCTCGTGCTGCCTACGCCTACCTCGGTCTGACCCGAGTGGGGCCAAAAGTCGGGACCTTCGACCCATCAAGACTCCCCGAGAGCGGGCAACGATCGGGCTCGAGGAGGTCGTGATGTCGACGATGACCAGTGCATGGACCGCCCAGTCGCTCGTGCACACGATGGCCGAGGCCGCGCGGTGGGCGCCGTCCATCCACAACACCCAGCCGTGGCGTTTCACCGCACTCGAGGACGGGCTGCTCGTCGCCGAGGACCCGGCCCGCGCCCTTCCCCGCCTCGACCCGCGGGGAAGGCTTCGCACCATCTCGTGCGGCGCCGCCGTCTGCAACGCCGAGGTCGCGCTGGCAGCCCAGGGCGTGCAGCCGCACATCACGCTGCTGCCGCCCGAGCACCCCGAGGCCCTCGCCGTCGTCCGGATCGGCCGCGCGCACCACGCCTCCCGCGAGGAGCAGCGGCTCGCCGAGGCCGTCGGCGTCCGGCGGGCGCACCGCCGCCTGCACCGGACCGGCGGTGTCGCCCCGGACGTCCTGGCCGAGCTGATGACCGGAAGGACGGGAAGCTCGGGTCCGGTCCGCCTCACGCCCGCGGACGACGCGGCCCGCCACCACCTCGCGTCCCTGCTGGTCGAGGCCCTCCGGGAGCAGACGGCCGACCAGGCCCTGGTCGAGGAGGTGGAGCTCTGGCTGCGGTCAAGGGACGCGCGGTCGGCATCGGGCGACGGCATCCCCGTCGAGTCCCTCGGCACCGGGCCGTACCCCGTCGACTCCCTCGCGCACGAGCACACCGACGCCGCGGCGATCAGCACCGACGACGTGGAAGAGCTGCTCTCGTCGTCCGCGGTCGTCGCGATCAGCACGCGCGGTGACACCACAGGCGACTGGCTGGCGGCGGGACGCGCCCTGGAACGCCTCTGGCTGCACGTCACCGCGCTCGGCCTCGTGCTGACGTTCGCCGACCAGGCGACCCAGTCGCCGCGGACACGTCCGCAGCTCGCCGACGTCTTCGACGTGCTCGGGCACGTCCAGCTCGTCGTTCGCCTCGGTTCCCCTCTCGTCGAGGTCCCCGCGACCCCCCGACGTCCCCTCGAGGAGCTGATCTCGTGAACACCTTCGGTTCTCGCATCGTCGTCGGCCTCGGCCGCACCGACAGGGCCCGAGCAGCGCTCTGGTGGGCGCTCGAGGAGGCCCGGCTCCGCGACGTCCCCGTGCACCTCGTCCGGACCTGCGGCCCCGCCTCGGCCGAGCGGGCCGAGGCGCAGGAGCTGCTCTACGCGGTGAAGGGCTGGTGCGACCGCATCGGCTCCGAGGTCGAGGTCACGACCGAGGTCGCCGAGGACGGCGTCGTCCCCGCCCTGACGACGCTCTCGAGCGGCTCCTCGCTCGTCGTCGTGGGGACGGCGGACAGCTGGGGCCGCGACCTCGCCTTCGGTTCCGTCGGTGCCGGCGTGGCGGCGGGCTCGCGCTGCCCTGTCGTCGTCGTGCGGGGCGACCACGGCCGTGAGCAGGCGGACGACTGGCCGGTGCTCGCCGCGGTGCGGTCGCCCGCGGAAGCCGGTCCCGTCCTCGAGTACGCCGCCGAGACGGCGAACGGGGAGAGCCGTCCGCTCGTCGTCGTCCACGCGTTCCAGACCGGCCCGGGCATCCCGTTGCTGGGGACGACGGTCGACCGGCAGCGACTGGACCGCCACGCCTGGCTGTCCCGGGCGGTTGCCCCGTGGCAGCAGCGGTACCCGGGTCTGCGCGTCCGGATCGACATCGCCATGGATGCCGCGGACCGCGCCATCCTCGAGCGCAGCGCCCACGCCTCGCTCGTCGTGCTCGGGGTCCGCAGGCTGCGGGACGCCGGCGCCCTTCGCAAGCACCTGCCTCCCGTCGTCGCCATGGGCCGCCCGGTCGAGCTGTCGGCGGCATGGGCGTCCACGTGCCCCGTGGCGCTCGTCCCCCTCGCCGAGAAGGTGCACGCCCAGCACGTGCACGCCCAGAGGCACCTCGTGATCGACCTCCGCGACCACGTCCTGTCGCCCGTGCCTGTCGGGGTCTGACCGCGATGACGGCGCAGCCCTACCTGGAGGTGCTGTCCTCCTCCGAGTGCCTCGACCTCCTCGCCACCACCACCGTCGCCCGGATGGCCTACTGCACCAACGGAGAAGCGCACGTGTTCCCCGTCAACGCGTTGCTCAGGGGCGACGAGGTCGTCATCCGGACGACGTACGGCGGAAAGCTCGCCGCCGCCGCCCACGGCGCGACGATGACGATCGAGGCGGACGACCTCGATCCCGAGACCCGCACCGGCTGGGTCGTCAACGTGACCGGACCGTCCCGCGTCGTCGAGGACGACGACGAGGTCGCCCTGCTCGAGCTCGAGCCGATCGAGCCGTGGGCGCCCGGCGACAAGCCCTTCTTCCTCGGTGTCGCCGTGGACGTCGTGACAGGACGTCGCATCAGCCTTGCCCGTGGGAGAGGCGCGCCACGCGGGGTCGACGGGCTGGGTCGACGGGCTGCGTCGACGACGGGCTGCGTCGACGACAGGCTGCGTCGACGACAGGCTGAACGACCGGCGAGGCCGGTAGCGTGAGCGGATGGCCGAGCGGGGACCAGACCGAGGACCACGCACCGCTTCCACCGAGGTCGTCGAGGTTCGAGGTCACATCTTCGACTCCGGAGCGCTCTCCCGGATCATGGACGACATCCTCGACTACGGGGGTGACTACCAGGTCGAGCGGTTGGAGCCCGGCCGCGCGCACGCGGACGAGTCGGTAGCGCGGCTCGTGGTGGGCGCCGACGACCCGGAGCTGCTCAACCGGATCCTCATGCGGCTCCAGACCCACGGCGCGAACCGCGTCGACCAGGGTGAGGCGGTGCTGCGCCCGGCACCCCGCGACGGCGTCTTCCCCGACGACTTCTACTCCACGACCAACCTGGACACCCAGGTTCGCGTGCACGGCACGTGGGTCGACGTGGCGAGCTCCGAGATGGACTGCGGCATCGTCGTCACCGACGCCTCCACCGACACCGGCACCCAGCCCGCGGCTCGCACCATCGCGATGTCCGACGTGCGCGAGGGCGAGTCGATCGTCTGCGGCTCCAGTGGCGTGCGCGTCGTGCGCGTACCGGGGACGACGCGTGCCTCGGCCGGGTCGGGCGAGTTCGAGTTCATGTCCAGCGCCGTCTCGAGCGAGAAGCCGCAGGCGCTGCTGGTCCGTCAGGTGGCCGACCAGATGCGGGAGACGAAGGCCCAGGGCAAGAAGATCCTGTGGGTCGGTGGCCCCGCGATCGTCCACACCGGTGCGGCGCCGGCGATGGTGAGGCTGGTCGAGGCCGGCTACGTCGACGTCCTGTTCGCCGGCAACGCCCTCGCCGCCCACGACATCGAGTCGTCGATCTTCGGCACGTCCCTCGGCGTCGACCTGTCCAAGGGGCGCGGCGTCCCGCACGGGCACGAGCACCACATCCGGGCCATCAACAAGATCCGCGCCTGCGGGTCGATCGCCGCGGCTGTCGAGCAGGGCGTGCTGACCAGCGGGATCATGCACGGCCTCGTCCGCGGCGGGAACGAGTTCGTCCTCGTCGGCTCCGTCCGGGACGACGGGCCGCTGCCCGACGTCATCACCGACGTGATCGACGGTCAGCGCGCCATGCGCGCGGCGCTGAAGGACGTCGGCTTCGTCATCATGGTCGCTACGACCCTGCACTCGATCGCGACCGGGAACATCCTTCCGGCGAGCATCCCCCTGGTCTGCGTCGACATCACCTCCGCGACGGTGACCAAGCTGGCCGACCGCGGCAGCATGCACGCCATGGGGATCGTCACCGACGTCGGCCTGTTCCTCGAACAGCTCGTCGCGACGATCGACTCCGAGCGCGCGTGACCTGATAGGGCCTGCACCTGACGGGACCCGTCGGGTGCCGAGAGCGAGGCGTCCTGCTCAGCCCCGCCAGAGCTTCGTGGCGAACACGGCGGCCTGCGTGCGCCGCTCCATCCCGAGCTTGGCGAGGAGGCTGGACACGTAGTTCTTCACCGTCTTCTCCGCCAGGTACATCTGGTCGGCGATCTGACGGTTCGACAGGCCGTCCGCGATCAGCTCGAGGATCTTGCGCTCCTGCGCCGTCAGGCCCGCGAGCCGCGGGTCCTCCTGCGGCCCGCTGCGCAGCCTCTGCAGCACCTGTGCGGTGACGGCGGGGTCGAGCAGGGACTGCCCCGCGGCGACCCGGCGGATCCCGTCCACCAGGTCGCTGCCCCGCACCTCCTTCAGCACGTAGCCCGCCGCGCCGGCCATGATCGCCGCGAACAGCGCCTCGTCGTCGTCGTACGACGTGAGGATCAGGGCCTTGATGCTCTCGTCGCGGGACCGGATCTCACGGCAGACGTCGATGCCGTTGCCGTCGGGCAGGCGGGCGTCGAGGACGGCGACGTCCGGCCGCAGGGCTGGGATCCGCCGGGCCGCCTCCTGGGCGCTGCCCGACTCGCCCACGACCTCGATGTCCTGCTCCTGCTCGAGCAGCTCGCGAAGCCCCCGGCGGACCACCTCGTGGTCGTCCAGCAGGTACACCTTGATCTGGTCCACCTCACCAGCCTAGCCGTCGCGAGTTCCGCTCGACGGCCATGGACGGCGGGCCGAAGGTCCCGCCCCGCGGGGTCCTTCGCCGGTGCCCTCGGACGGTTCCAGGGCCGATCGTTGAGACCAGGAAGCAGCGCGGACGCCGGTCCGCGGCTCGCGGTGAAGGAGACAGCCATGCGCGTGGTCGAGGTGGAGGCTCCTGTGAGGAGCACGACCGGTTCCCGTCCGGACGTGCTGCTCGAGCCCGGGGACGGCGGCCGCGCGGGCGCGTGCACGGGCCCGCGGGTCATCGTCGGCTACGACGGGTCCGCCGCCAGCGACGTCGCCCTCGACGTCGCCACCGAGGAGGCGTTCACGCGTGGCCTGCCGCTCTCCGTGGTGTGCGCCCTGGAGCCGCCGCTGGGCGGGCCCGTCCACCTCTCGTCACAGCGAGGTGCTGCCGAGGCGGCGCTGGCCGACGCGGCGAACCGTGCGGCCGAGGTGCTGGGCGCGGGAGGAGTGACGGACGAGCTCGTCGTCGGCTCGCCGAGCGCCAGGCTCGTCGGCGCCTGCCGGCCCGGCGACCTGCTCGTCGTCGGAACGCACGGTCACCGTCCCGTCGCCAGGATGCTGCTCGGGTCGGTGAGCGCCGCGGCGGTGGCCCATGCGCCGTGCCCCGTGCTCGTGGCCCGGGCCTCCCGTTCCGCGCCGGGCGCGCCGGTCGTCGTGGGCGTCGACGGGTCCCCGTCCTCGCTCGCCGCCCTCGCCGCCGCTGCCGAGATCGCGGACACCGGCGACGTCCCGCTGCGCGCCGTGCTCGCGCTGCCGCCGTTCGTCGACGCGCTCGGGTTCGTCACGGCCGCCAGCGAGGCCGAGCAGGAGCAGGCCCGGGCGCTGCTGCGGGACGCGGTGGACGTCGTCCTCGCCGCGCACCAGAACCTTCCCGTCGAGGAGGAGCTGGTGCAGGCCCACCCCGTCGACGCGTTGCTGCGCGCCAGCCGGCATGCCGGCGTCGCCGTCGTCGGTTCCCGAGGCCGGGGCGGGGTCCGCAGCATGCTGATGGGGTCCGTCAGCCGGGAGCTGGTGCACCGCGCCCCCTGCTCGGTGCTCGTCGTCCGCGGCTCGCGCGGATCGCAGCCGGCGTCGGAGCCGGCTCTACGATCTCGGGGTGAGCTCCTCCGACCCGCGTGACGTCAGCCCGCTGCCGGCGCTGTCCCGGGTCGGCCTCGAGGACCTGCTCGCCGAGCTGAGGGACCGAGCCGGCGCGGTTCGTCAGGCGCAGGAGCGGCAGGCGGCACTGCTCGAGGCCGTCGTCTCGATCTCCGCCGACCTCGAGCTCCGGACGGTGCTCGAGCGGATCGTCTCGACGGCCTGTCTGCTCGTGCACGCCCGCTACGGGGCCTTGGGGGTGCTCGCTCCTGCCCAGCAAGGCGGCCCGGAGGGTCGGGAGCTCGTCGAGTTCGTCACCTACGGGGTGGACGAGTCCCTGCGCGAGACGATCGGCGGCGTGCCGCACGGCAAGGGAGTCCTGGGCCTGCTCACGGAGGACCCCCGGCCGCTGCGCCTGCACGACATCACCGAGCACCCGCAGTCCGTCGGCTTTCCTGCCGGACACCCGGTGATGACGTCGTTCCTCGGCGTTCCGGTCCGCACCCGCGACGACGTGTTCGGCAACCTCTACCTCGCCGACAAGATCCCCGAGGGTGAGGCGGTGCACCAGGACCCCTCCTTCGGGGACGCCCCAGCCACCGCAGTCGCCGACTTCACCGCGGAGGACGAGGAGGTCGTCAGCGCCCTCGCCGCGGCGGCGGGGGTCGCCGTCGAGAACGCTCGGCTCTACGAGCAGGCCCAGCAGCGGCAGCGCTGGCTCCAGGCGGCAGCCGAAGCGACGTCGGCGGTCGTGACGGAGCCGAACCTCGGCAAGGCGCTGGCTCGGGTGGCGCGCGCCGCACAGCGGGCCGCGGAGGCCCATGCCTGCCTGGTCCTGCTGCCGGACTCCTCGCGCGGCGACGGGCCCGACGACAGCTGCCTGGTCGTCCGCGCCGCGTCCGGAGCTGCGAGGGGCGGCTCCTCGGTGGTCGGCAGCGGGGTCGAGGCCGACGTGGTGCCGCCGACGGGGGCCGGCGAACCGGCCGCAATCCAGGCCGCCGACGTCCCGCAGGCACTGGGGACGCTGCTGCAGCCCCCGCCCGGGTCCCTCGCCTGGGTGCCCCTCCGGGCCGCGGACTCCGTTCTGGGCGTCGTCGTGCTGGGCTGGGCGGACGACGCGCCCGCGCCGTCCGAGGAGCACCTCGCCGTCATGTGCACCTTCAGCGAGCAGGTCGGCCTGGCACTCGAGGTCGCCGGGGCGCAGGAGGACCGCGAGCGCCTCGCCGTCCTCGAGGACCGCGACCGCATCGCGAAGGACCTGCACGACCTCGTCATCCAGCGGCTCTTCGCGATCGGCCTGACGATCCAGGCCGCGTCGCGGGACGCCGTGCGGTCGCAGGTGCGGGAACGGCTGGAGAACGCCGTCGACGACCTGGACGACACGATCAAGGACGTCCGGCGCACGATCTTCCACCTGCACGGGCGCGGGATGAGCGGGGGAGGCCTGGCACAGGACCTCGAGACCGTGGTCGGCGAGACCCGCCCCGGGCTGGGCTTCCTGCCACGGCTGCGGACCGAGGGGCCGCTCTCGGCCGTGTCCCCGGACGTCGCGACAGACCTCGTCGCGGTGCTTCGGGAGGCCCTCTCCAACATCGCGCGGCATGCGAAGGCGAGCCGGGCGGAGATCCGCCTTCGCGTCGGCCCCCCGCTGCAGCTCTTCGTGCAGGACGACGGCGTCGGCATCCCGGAGGACCCGCAGCGCCACAGCGGTCTGGCGAACCTCGCGGAACGCGCGCAGGCGCACGGGGGCGAGCTCGTGGTCGAGACCGGCGCGACGGGGGGGACGACGCTGCGCTGGCAGGTCCCCGCGCCCTTCGGGTCACCCGAGCCCTGACCCCGATCAACCCTGACGCCCCCAGATCAACGAGGTGGACGTGGGCGGTGACGGACGGGGGGCGGTTCCAGCCGGTCCGAACCGGTGGCCGAGGACCCGTGCGCCCGGGACCAAGGTCACTGGGTACGCGCTCGCGCCGCTCCGACCATAGGAGAGGTAGCAGAACCCCGCTGAACCGTCCCGAAGGGATCCCCCCACATGAACGTCCGGACCCGCGAGCGCCGCCGGCTTCGTCCGGCTGCAGGGCCCGTTGACCGGCTTGCGCCGGAATCGCCCGTGACTACTTTGGAGCCGAAGCCGGCCCTCAGCCCGTCCGTCCCGTCCGCACGACGCCGCTCGAGCAAGGAGTTGGACACTTCGATGTCTACGCCGCAGGTTCCGACAGGTGAGCAGCGGGCGGCCGCTGCCGGGACCGAGGGGGGGAGCGCCAAGCCCTGGATCATGCTCGGCCTCGCGACCCTCGGCTTCGCGATCAACTTCTGGGCCTGGGCGCTGCTGAGCCCCCTGGCCCCGCAGCTGAAGGAGCAGCTGGGCCTCACGGC
>JBKHWX010000061.1:0-5430 GCA_046566325.1 Actinomycetes bacterium
GTCGGGCGGGTAGACGGAGCCCGTGGGGTTGGACGGCGAGCAGAACAGCACCACCTTCGTGCGGTCGGTCCGCGCCGCCTCGAGCTGCTCGACCGTGACCAGGTATGCCGCATCCGCTCCGGCGAACACCTCCACCGGCTCGCCGCCGGCCAGCCGGATCGCCTCGGGGTAGGTGGTCCAGTACGGCGCGGGGAGGATGTCCTCGTCGCCCGGGTCGAGCAGCGCGGCGAAGGTGTTGTAGACCGCCTGCTTGCCGCCGTTCGTGACCAGCACCTGCTCCGGCGTGACCTGGTAGCCCGAGTCGCGCAGCGTCTTGTCGACCAGCGCCCGCTTGAGCTCGGGCAGCCCGCCCGCCGGGGTGTACCGGTGGTTGACGGGGTCGGTGCAGGCGGCGACCGCGGCCTCGACGACGTAGCCGGGCGTGGGGAAGTCGGGCTCGCCGGCGCCGAAGCCGATCACCGGGCGGCCCTCGGCCTTCAGCGCCTTGGCCTTCGCGTCGACGGCGAGGGTCGCGGACTCCGCGATCCCGCCGATCCGGCGCGAGATGCGGGACCGGTCCTGCGGGTTCTGGCTGGACGACGTCGCGCCCGTGGGGACGGCGTGCTGCAGCTGGTCGGTCACGGGCACCATGGTGGCATCGGCGTGTTTCGTGGCGGCGGTCCGGGTGTGCGCCCACCTGTCAGACTCCCCTGCGCTGTGGGCCTACCTGGGTCTGACACGGCGGCCGCCGCCACCACCCGTCAGACTCTCGCGCGCTGTGGGCCTAGCTGGGTCTGACACACGAGCAGGCGGACGAGTTCGACCTCGGCGCCCCGAATGCGTACACTCGTGCTCCGGTGGTTGACGGCCACCATGATGTGTCGCGCCCGGATGCCCGGACCACGTGGGTAAGGAGCAGGTGGGCAAGCGATACCTCGGGGTCGTCGACAGCCGTAGGGCAGTGGCGCAATTGGTAGCGCACCGGTCTCCAAAACCGGCGGTTGTGGGTTCGAGTCCCTCCTGCCCTGCGCACTCAGCAACGAGCAGGTGACCTATCAGCGGCGGTCACACCAGCGGCGAACAGGACGAGCAGTGACCCAGACCTCCACGGACGACGCGAGCGGGGACCGGCGTACCGGGAGCAGCGGCACCAGCGCTGTCCGGGTGGCTGGCCGGGAGGCACAGCGGCAGGGCGCGTTCGCCCGGATCGCCCTGTTCCTGCGGCAGGTCGTGGCGGAGCTGAAGAAGGTGGTCCGCCCCACCCGGCACGAGCTGATCACGTACACGGCGGTGGTGCTCGTGTTCGTGGTCGCGGTGATGCTGTTCGTGTCGGGCCTCGACTTCGCGTTCGGCAAGCTCGTGCTCTGGGTGTTCGGCGGCCAGTAGGCGCGGGCCAGGAGAGGGCCGAGCACGGCCGGTCACCGGTCCGAGACGCGTCACGTCGAGTACGAGATCAACAGGAAGCAGGTCAGCACCGTGTCGGAGCAGTACACCCCCGAGGTCGACGACCAGCCCGAGGCGCTCTCGGTAGGCGAGGCCGTCGAGCACGCCGACCAGAACGGGGACGCTCCCGACCCGGTAGCCGAGTTCAAGGCCAAGCTGCGGCGAGAGCCCGGCGACTGGTACGTCGTCCACTCGTACGCGGGCTACGAGAACCGCGTGAAGGCGAACCTCGAGAACCGCATCACGTCCTTGAACATGGAGGACTACATCTTCCAGATCGAGGTGCCCATGGAAGAGGTCACCGAGATCAAGAACGGCCAGCGCAAGCTGGTGCGGCGGGTCCGGATCCCCGGCTACGTGCTCGTGCGGATGGACCTGACCGACGAGTCGTGGGGCGCCGTCCGCCACACGCCCGGCGTGACCGGCTTCGTCGGCCACACTCACCAGCCCGTGCCGCTCAGCGCCGACGAGGTGTTCTCGATGCTGGCGCCCACGCTCGAGGTGAAGCAGCCGGTCAAGGCGGCGAAGCCGGCCGAGGTGACGCTGGTCGACTTCGAGGTGGGGGAGTCCGTGACGGTGATGGAGCCGCCGTTCGAGACCCTGCCCGCCACGATCACCGAGATCAACGTCGACCAGCAGAAGCTCAAGGTGCTCGTCTCGATCTTCGGCCGGGAGACTCCGGTCGAGCTGTCGTTCAACCAGGTCGCCAAGATCTGAGCGACGTCAGGTAGCCGGGCGACCCACCTGCACCGGCAACCCGCCGGCCGCGTGCCCGCGCTGCCGGAGACCGCAACACGCAAAGGACCCAACGCATGCCCCCGAAGAAGAAGAAGGTCACCGGGCTGATCAAGCTGCAGATCAACGCCGGTGCCGCGACGCCCGCCCCGCCGATCGGCCCGGCCCTCGGCCAGCACGGCGTCAACATCATGGAGTTCTGCAAGGCCTACAACGCCGCCACCGAGTCGCAGCGCGGCAACGTCGTGCCGGTGGAGATCACGGTCTACGAGGACCGGTCCTTCACCTTCGTCACGAAGACCCCGCCGGCCGCCGAGCTGATCAAGAAGGCCGCCGGCGTGGCCAAGGGCTCGGGTGAGCCGCACAAGACCAAGGTCGCCACGCTGACCGCCGACCAGGTCCGCGAGATCGCGCAGCAGAAGCTCGAGGACCTCAACGCGAACGACATCGACGCCGCCGCCAAGATCATCGCGGGGACGGCGCGCTCGATGGGCATCACCGTCAAGGGCTGATCAGCCTCGACCAACCCCCGACCACACCGAGAACGACCGAGGCTGGCCGAGCCCGACAGCCGACCAGCCCAGTGGCAGGGCCCGCGCTGGCCCGACCGACCACGACTGCCGACCGGCTCGCCGAGACGCCGGTCCCGACCAGGGAGCAGAAGCACATGCGCCACGGAAAGAAGTACCGCGCGGCGGCCGAGAAGGTCGACCGTGACCGGCTGTACTCCCCGCTCGAGGCCGTGCGCCTCGCGAAGGAGACGTCCCCCACGAGCTACGACGCCACCGTCGAGGTCGCGTTCCGGCTGGGAGTCGACCCCCGCAAGGCCGACCAGATGGTCCGCGGCACCGTCAACCTGCCGAACGGCACCGGTAAGACGGCACGGGTCCTGGTCTTCGCCACCGGTGACCGCGCAGCGCAGGCCGAGGCGGCCGGCGCCGACTTCGTCGGCTCCGACGACCTGATCGAGCGCGTCCAGGGCGGCTTCACCGACTTCGACGCCGCCGTCGCCACGCCCGACCTGATGGGCAAGGTCGGCCGGCTGGGCCGCGTGCTCGGCCCCCGCGGCCTGATGCCGAACCCGAAGACCGGCACGGTGACCATGGACGTCGCCAAGGCCGTGCAGGACATCAAGGGCGGCAAGATCGAGTTCCGCGTCGACAAGCACGCCAACCTGCACTTCATCATCGGCAAGACGTCGTTCAGCGGGGAGCAGCTCGTGCAGAACTACGCGGCGGCGCTCGACGAGGTGCTCCGGCTGAAGCCGTCGGCGTCCAAGGGCCGGTACCTCATCAAGGCGACCATCTCGACGTCCATGGGGCCGGGCATCCCCGTCGACGTGAACCGCACGCGCAACCTGCTCGCGGAGGACGCGGAGGTCGCCTGACCTGCGCCGGCGCCGGAACGGGTCTGCCAGGACGGGCCGTCCGCGTGCTCGGCGGCGGCCCGTTCGCATGCGCCGACCGGGCGGCGCAGCCCAGACCTTCAGCCGCCCCTTAGACCGTAAGCCGTACGATGCGCGGGACGCCGCGAGATCCCCGAGGAGACGACACATGCGCCCGCTGCCGGTGACCGCGCACAGGGACGGGGGCATCGTCCCCGCCGGTGCGGCCGCTCCGGACGCGGCTCCGACAAGCGGCGCTGACGTCGGCGGCGGTCCCGACGTCGACCGCCTCGCCGGTCGAGGCGTCGTCCCCGAGACCGTCACGCGGCTGCTGCTCGTCGAGGACGACGACGGGGACGCCCTCCTCGTCGAGGCGCTGCTCGAGGAGAGCCTGCTGCAGACGAAGCTCGAGCGAGCGCGATCCGTCGCCGAGGCCCTCCCGCTGCTGCGGGACCGGTTCGACTGCGTCCTGCTCGACCTGGGGCTGCCGGACGCGCAGGGTCTCGACGCCCTGCACGCGGTGGTCGCCGCCGCGGACGGCGCGGCCGTGGTCTGCCTGACCGGGCTCGACGCCGAGGAGCGCGGCATCGCGGCCGTGGGTGCCGGCGCGCAGGACTACCTGGTCAAGGGCCAGGTCGACCGCAGCAGCCTGCGGCGCGCGATCCAGTACGCCGTGGAGAGGCGACGGGCCGAGGTGCAGTCCCGGCAGCTCATCGCGCGCGAGCTGCAGGCGGCGGAGAACGCTCGGCTCGAGCGGGGCCTCCTGCCGCGTCCCGAGACCTCCGACCCGCGGCTCGCCGTCACCACTCGGTACCGCCCGGGGCGCGACGCCGTGCTCGGCGGCGACTTCTTCGACGTGTTCGAGCTGGACGACGGCACGCTGCTCGCGATCATCGGTGACGTCACGGGCCACGGGCCGGACGAGGCGGCCCTCGGGGTCAGCCTACGGATCGGTTGGCGCACCCTCGTGCTCTCCGGCGTCGCGCCGGACCGGCTGTTCCCGGCCCTGCAGGAGCTGCTCGTCCGCGAGCGCCCCGCGACGGAGATCTTCACGACCGCGTGCATGGTCGTCGTCCCACCGTCGCGGAACAGCCTGGAGCTGCGACTCGCCGGCCATCACGCCCCGATCCTGTTGGGAGGCCACCCGCATCAGGTCCAGGTGGAGGCCCGCGGCCCGATGCTCGGGCTGCACCGGGACGCTTCCTGGCCGGTGACCGAGGTCGCCCTCGCAGGCCGCTGGCAGCTCCTTCTGTTCACGGACGGGTGGATCGAGGGCCGGGTGGACGGCGGCCCGCAACGGCTTGGCGTGTCGGGCCTGCTCGGGCTCATCACCGCCCGGGACGGCGACGCCGAGCCCGCAAACGTCGGCGAGCTGATCGACCGGCTGCTGGAGCGCGTGCACGAGCTGAACGGAGGACCGCTGTCGGACGACGTCGCGGTCGTCGCGCTCGAGTGGGACTCGTCGGCCCCGGCGGAGACGCAGCGGTGAGGGGATGGGGCCTTCAGCGGCGGACCTTCATGGCGCAGCTCGTCGTCGCTCTCGTCACCCTCGCGGTCGTCGCCCTCGCCGCGTTCGCCTTCGCCACCGTCCGCGACCGCCAGAAGCGGGTCGTGAACGCCTACTACGAGGCCGTGACCACCTCCCACGAGCAGTTCCTCCTCCTGGTGGACGCCGAGTCCGCCGTCCGCGACTACGCCCTCTCCGGTGACCCGTCGACCCTGGCGCCGATCGGGGAGCTGCAGGGAGACAACGCGGCCGGGCCGCGGCTGCGCCAGCTGCTCAGCGACGACCCCGAGGCTCTCGCTGCCCTACAGCGGGCCATCGACGCGACACGGGTGTGGTGGGAGCAGTGGGCCCAGTCGACGATCACTGACGTGCGAACGGGCGG
>JBKHWX010000062.1:0-11357 GCA_046566325.1 Actinomycetes bacterium
GCCGTGATCGGCAGCTCACACGTCTGCGGACGGGTGGTAGAGCAGAACCGAGCACTCGGCTTCCGCGGGTCGGTCTGGCCGGTGCACCCGACTAGGACGACCGTGGCAGGAGAGCACGTCTTCTCAGGCGTCGCGGGCCTCCCCGACGTCCCGGACGCGGCCTTCGTCGCCGTGCCGGCCGCCGCGTGCGCGCCCGTGGTGGCCGAGCTAGCCGCGGTCGGGTGCGGCGGTGCGGTCGTCTACAGTTCCGGCTTCGCCGAGACGGGCCCCGCGGGCGAGGCACGGCAGCACGACCTGCTCGCGGCCGCCGGCTCGATGCCGCTGCTCGGGCCGAACTGCTACGGGCTGGTCAACTACGCGGAACGGGTGCTGATCTGGCCCGACCAGCACGGCGGGCTGGCGCTGGCCGACGGGCGAGGCGTCGCCGTGGTGTCCCAGTCGTCGTCGATAGCGATCAGCGTGACCATGTCGGACGTCGGGATGCCGCTCAGCTCCGTCGTCGCCGTGGGCAACGCCGCACAGCTCGGCGTGCCCGAGGTCGCCGCCGCGCTCATGGCCTCCGAGCGGGTCTCGGCGGTCGGCCTGATCGTGGAGTCGCTCGCCGACCTGCGTACATGGGAGGCGCTGGCCGCGCAAGCCCGGGAGCGCCAGATCGGCCTCGTCGCGCTCGTGCTCGGGCGGAGCGAGCAGGGCCGCCGAGCGGTCGTCACGCACACCGCGGCGGTGACGGGCGCGGCCGCGGCAGGCACAGAGTTCCTCCGCCGTAATGGGATCCCACAGGTCACGTCAGTCGACGCGCTGCTGGGGGCGCTCTGCCTCCTGCACTGCGGCGGTCCGTTGTCCGACAGCCGCCTGACCTCCCTCAGCAGCTCCGGAGGAGAGGCAGCGCTGATCGCAGACGCGGCCTCCGGGCGGCAGGTCCGTTTCCCGGAGCTGACGCCACAGCAGCGCGCCGAGCTGCGACTGGTGCTGAGCGAGCGGGTCACCTTGGCCAACCCGCTCGACTACCACACATACGTCTGGGGCGACGGGGAGGCGATGACGGACGCCTTCACCGCCATGGTGCGCGGCCCAGCGGACCTCCACCTGCTCTTCGCCGACCTGCCCCGAGCCGACCGCTGCACGGACGACGACTGGACCACGGCGATCGGCGCGTTCGCTCGGGCGTGCACCACGACCGGAGCGCGCGGAGCACTGGTCGCCGCCATGGCAGGCAACCTGACCGGCGAGCGCGCCACGGCATGGGTCCGCCAGGGGCTGGCCGTGCTCGCGCCACCGACCATCGCGATGGAGGCGATCGAGGTTGCCGCCGTCATCGGGCGGGCCTGGCAGGCCCCGCTCCCGCCGCCGGTCGCCGGTCCCGACCGACGAGGCTGCGGGACCACAGTTCTGGACGAGGCGACTGGGAAGCAGCTGTTGTCTCGACACGGTGTGCCGGTGCCCGAGGGCGTCGTCTGCGGGACGGCCGATGCGACGGTCGGGGCCGCGGCGGACCTGGCGGGCCCGGTCGTGCTGAAGGGCCTCGGCGTCACTCACAAGACCGACGAGGACGTCGTCCGACTCGATCCCGTGGACGTGCGGGCGACCGCCACGGACCTGCTGGCCCGGTGCCGCGCAGTGCTGGTCGAGCGGCTCGTGACCGGGGCGATCGCCGAGCTGCTCATCGGGGTGCAGAGCGACCCCGTGTTCGGGCCGCTACTCACCCTTGGGGCCGGCGGTGTGCTCACCGAGCTGGTGCGCGACGTCGCCCACCTGCTCCTCCCCGTCGACGCCGCCGAGGTCCGCAGGGCTCTCCTCGACCTGCGGTGCGCCCCGCTGCTCACGGGGTACCGCAGCAGGCCGACGGCCGACCTCGACGGGTTGGTCGACGTCATCGAAAGGGTCTGCGACCTCGTCCTCCAGACCCCGGAGCTGGTCGCGTGCGAGATCAACCCGCTGATCGTCACCGCGACAGGAGCCTGGGCCTGCGACGTCCTGCTCGTGACCTCAGGAGGGGAAGCATGAGCCAGGCGGTGCGCACGAGGCGGCTCGGGGCCGTTCTCGAGGTCACCCTCGACCGTCCGCCCGCGAACGCGATCGACCTCGCGACGTCCCGCGTGATGGGTCAGGTCTTCGCAGGCTTCCGCGACGACCGCGAGCTGCGGGTCGCGGTGTTGCGGACCGAAGGCGAACGGTTCTTCAGCGCAGGCTGGGATCTCAAGGCGGCCGCCGCCGGAGACGCGGTGGACGGCGACTACGGGGTCGGTGGCTTCGGCGGCATCCAGGAGCTGCCGAGGCTGAACAAGCCGGTTCTCGCGCTCGTCGAGGGCATGGCGGTCGGCGGCGGGTTCGAGCTGGCCCTGTCGTGCGACCTGATCTACGCCGCGCACACCGCGTCGTTCGCGCTCCCGGAGATCAACGCCGGGACCCTGGCCGACGCGGCCACACTGCGCCTGCCGGCACGGATCCCCCACCACATCGCCATGGAGCTGCTGCTCACCGGCCGTTGGATGGACGCGGCCGAGGCGCGCCGGTGGGGGCTGGTCAACGAGGTGCACCCCCCGTCGCAGCTGGCCGCGCGGGTGCTGGAGGTGGCGACGCAGCTGGCCGAGGGCCCGCCGCTGGTGTTCGCGGCGATCAAGGAGGTGCTGCGGGAGGGCCAGCGGATGACCTTCGCCGAAGCGATGAGGAGGATCGCGACCGGCGGCTTCCCGGCAGTGGCCACGCTGTACGGGTCGCAGGACCAGCTGGAGGGTGCCACCGCCTTCGCGGAGAAGCGACGGCCCGTGTGGAAGGGGTGCTGAGCTGTGTCTGGAGCACATGTGCACCATGGACACGGTCACGGCTGCGCGGCCGACCATCATCGTGGCGAGTACACCGAGCGGCAGCGGGCCGACCTTGCCCTGGTGCTGACGTTCAACCACCGGCTGGTGCAGGCGATCGACGACATCGTCGACGTCACCGACACCATCGCCGCGCTCGACCCGGACCCGCTGCGGTACATGTGGGTGGACGAGGGCGACGGGCAGATCCCGGCCCAGCTCACAAAGGCCGGCGCAGTGCTCGAGAGCGCGCCACGGCTGGTCGGACAGAGCCGGGGAAAGGCCCGGATCCTGCCGGAGAGCCGCAACGCGGCCCGGCCCACCGTCACGACCTCCGGCGCGACCACGGTGGTCGCCTGGCTGGAGTGGCAGGAGGGCCGTGGCGACCGGCTCGTCGCCCAGGTCGACGACGAGACCTCCGTCGTCGTCCCGGGACCCGAGGACCTCTACCGCCCGACGGCCGCCGTCACCGCCGACGGCGTGCCGTGGCTCGTCTTCGGCCGGCGCGTCGGCGGGAAGGTCGGTGTGTGGGCCACCAGCTTCGTCGACGGCCGGTGGAGCCGTCCGCACGCGGTAAGCGACACCGACGGGCCCTCGTTCAACCAGGAGGTCGTGGCCTACGACAATGGGCTGCAGGTGTGCTGGCAGGGCCACGTCGACGGTCGCTTCGGCATCTTCACCCGACGCTGGACCGGCAGCGGGTGGGAGCCGACGGGCCGGGTGGACGACGCAGAGGGCAACGTCTGGGACCCGACACTCAGCGTCGACCCCGACAGCGTGGACGACCACGGCGTCGCCTACGCGTGGACCGAGTACGCGAACGGCAGCTACACCATCGTCCTGCGGCGCGGCACCACCGGCCCCATGCGAAGGCTCACCGGCGGCAGCGACTACGCCCTGCACCCCAGCCTCGCCACGACCGCTGACGGACGGCTCTGGTGCGCCTTCGACGTCATCTCCGTGCACGGCCACGGCGGCAGCGGACCGACCCGCCTGCGGCCACGGCCCGTTCGAGGTCGGGAGCTCGACGAGCACGACGGCATGCGGGAGCCGGGACGGAGTGTGCCGCCTGAGCTGCTGCCGGAGGTGAGCGCGCACATCCGGGTCGTGGGCATCGAGGGCGACGCGCTGGTGGAGCCGCCGGGCGAGCTCGCGTCGGGGCTGAACGTGGTGCCGTCGGCGTTGCCCCGGCTGCAGCCCACCGCCGACGGAGGGCTGGTCGTGGGGTACCGGATCCACCGCCAGCTGCCGTTGATGACCTACTACTGGGAGGCGGCCGCCCAGGTGCTCGGCCCCGGCGGGTGGTCTGCGCCGATCACGTTCGGCGACACCGACGCCACCCTCGAGGAGGTGTCGCTGGCCGCCCGCCCGGACGGCGTTCTGCTCGTCACGCAGACGGACGGACGTCTGGCGCGCGCCTTGCACTGGAGCGAGGGTTTCGGCGGCCGCGAGTGCCCCTACCTCGCCGACCATCACGGCGCCGTCATCTGGCACGGCGTCCACGGGGCCGGGCAGGTGGCGGTGGCGACCGTGGCGTCGGCGGGTCCCGTCGCGACCGGCGGCCGACCGTCGCGCCTGGCCGTCTCGGACGCGCGGCAGGAGGCGCGCCGGTGGGTGGGACAGAACCGGACCCGCCTGGAGTTCGGGGGCTACCAGCTGTACTGGGGCGACCTGCACCGGCACTCCCTCGTCAGCCGCTGCACGTCCGGGGACGAGCCCTCCCTGGAGGACTTCTACCGCTACGCATGGGACGTCAACGAGTACGACTTCTGGGCGGTGACCGACCACGCGGAGAACTCGACCGCCTACCAGTGGTGGAGCATCCAGAAGATCGCTGACCTGCTGCACGTCCCGGGGCGCTTCGTCCCGCTCTACGGGTTCGAGTGGACCTCGGCCGCACACGGGCACCAGAACGTCATCTACGGAGACGTTCCCCGCGGCGCGCCCATCTTCTCAGCCTTCGCGGAGGGCAGCACCACCCCGACCGGGCTCTGGCGGGGCCTCGCAGACCACGCGCGGTTCCCGGCCGTCACGATCCCGCACCACCCCGGCTCCGCGATGGTCCACAACGACTGGGACTACCACGACCCGCGCTTCAGCAGGCTGGTCGAGGTGTTTCAGGCGTGCCGCGGCAACTACGAGTCGCAGACGTGCTTCCGGCAGTACTCCGACGGCACCGCCACGGGCACCTTCATGCTCGACGGGCTACAGCGCGGTCACCGTTTCGGCCTCATCGCCTCCTCCGACCACGGCCACGGGTCGAGCTACGTAGCGGTGCTCGCGACGTCCCTCTCTCGGGCCGACGTCTTCGACGGTTTGTGGTCCCGCCGCACCTGCGCCGCCACCACCCGAGGCGTGCTCGCCGTCCTCCGGCTGGGTCCCCACCTGATGGGCAGCGAGGTCGAGTGGTCCGGCTCTCGGCCCCTGGTCGTGCACGCGCGCGGCTACGCCGAGCTCGCCAGGGTCGACATCGTGCGCGACGGCCGGGTGGTGCACACGCTGCGGGGCGAGCCGCCGCTGCCACCCGGGCACCGTCGGGTCGACCTTCGGGTGGAGTGGGGCCAGGCGGACACGACGACCCGCTGGGACGGCCGGCTCACCGTGGAGGGCGGGAGCGTCGTCCTGCCCCCGTACGTCGGCCCGGAGGTCGTCGCGATGGACACAACCACCGTGGAATGGCGGCACGTGACGCACAGCTTCGGGGAGCCGTACGGCGCCCAGCGCGGCGGCGTCGAGGTGAGCATCTGCGGGCCGGACGACGCCGAGGTGCGGATCGAGTGTTGCGGACGGTCGATCCGGATCCGGCTGGCCGAGCTAGCCGACCGCTTGGTCGCGGGCCAGCTCGTGCCCATCGGCGCGGCCGGCGACGGGCTGCCGGGGCAGCTCGCCCTGCAGCCGGCCGTCGGCGCCCTGGTCGGCCTCGGCGCGCGTGAGCTCGACGTCTCCTACGACGACGAGGAGGCTCTGACCGGGTCCGCGTTCTACTACGCACGAGCCTTCCAGGTGGACGGCGAGCTGGCGTGGTCCTCGCCGATCTGGGTGGATCAGCGCATGCCGGCGGATCCACCGAGCGACGAGAGCATCTCGTAGACAGAGCCGGGACAGCGAGCGGCGAGGTACCCGATGTGAACCCGAAAAGATCAACTTAGCGTCCGCGCGCTGTTCGAATCGGGCCGAGCTCGTCGCTCGCAGTGCGTTTCGAACGGCCGCGATGATCGCCTCGGCGTGAGCGAGATCGGCGGTGAGATCGGCGCGGCTGATCACGATGTCGTTGTACTCGGCCTTGTTGCGTCGACGGCGCATGGGCTGGAACTCGGGTGCGCTCGGGCAGGCGATCACCGCTTCGGCGTAGATGCCGACTACCTCGTGAGAGCCGGCAACAGCCCGCACTCGGTAGCCGGCGGCGAGCATGTCCGCGGTGATCGCGATGCGGGTCGCGTCGTGGCCCGTGACGTAGGCGACCTCGACATCGATGGCGGCGATCTTTCGCGCCGCGTCGAGCTTCTCCTCGGCACGCGTCAGCCGCAACAGGGCACTCGCGCGATCGGCAGGCACTTGCTCGATGCGTCGCGCAGTGATCAGGTTGGTTACGGCCGGAGGCAGCGTCATCGCAGCAGGTCCAGCTCGACGAGTGGCTCAGACTTGAGATGCGCGACGAATCCGGTCGGACTCTTGTCCCACTCGTCAGGCGTCAAGACCGTGACATTGACGTCGCGGCCCAGCTTGCGCGACGCGCTGTCAGCCTCGGCGCGGACCTGGGCGACGTCTGCGGTGCCGATGACCATGAGGTCGACGTCCTGGGGGAGCGGGCCCGGTTCACCGTCATAGCGGCGCGCCCATGAGCCGTATATCAGGGCGCGCTCGACGCCGGGCAGCGCGCGAAGCCGTGTCTCGAGGACGGCCTTCGGGCCGATGGTCTTCAGCAGGATCGAGTGCAGTTCATCGAAGATCGGCGACGTCGTATTCGCCCAGACAGTTCGTCGACCGCTCAGTAGCTCGGTCTCGAGGAGGCCAGCCTCGATGAGCCGCTCGACCTCGCGTGCCACCGTAGGCTGAGGGCGGCTGGACCGCTCCACGAGTTCGGGCATCCTGAAGTGGCGCTCCGGCTCCAGGTACGTGGCACCGAGGATCTGCAGCTGTGTGTCGCTTCGGAAGATCGGCGCGAGCCGAGGTGGCGCCTTGCTCACACAACGCATTGTTCTATGCGTTGTCTGCATAGTCTACCGCGAATGGTCGTCGCGTCGGAGTGCACTCTCGAGCCCAGCCTCGGCCCACGGAGGTCGGCCGGTCGGCCGATGCGTGTCCCAGCTCGGGCGGTGGCCCTCGGGCAGCGAGCCGTGGTGGTGGTCGGGAGAGCCGAGTCTGCCGTTGGTCGAAGCCATCTGAATCGTCGGTCCGAACTCAGCACCCAGTACCCGCAGCACCTCCAGCCCCTGCTCGGTCCCGAGCGCGCAGGCAAGATCCAGCAGTGCCGTCTTCCCGATGCCCGGACCGCCCTCGATGAGCGCCACCCCGCCGGCCGACAACAGCTCTCGATCGCCGCCAGCTCCTCGTCGCGCTCGAGCAGCGCCACGCTTCACGGTAGGACCGCGACGAGCAGGACGTCCACGAACCCAGTCAGACCGCCGTCCAGCCGCCGTCCACGCTCAGGATCGAGCCGGTCACGTAGCTGGAGGCGCGGGAGGCGAGGAACAGCAGGGCTCCGTCCAGCTCGTCGGGTCGCGGCAGGCGCCGCAGCAGGGTGCTGCGCTCGATCGCCCCGCGCAGAGCCGGATCGGCCAGCTGTCCCGTGAGCTCGGTCGCGAAGTAGCCGGGGCGAGTGCGTTCACGCGGACGCCGCGGTCCCCACTGGGCCGCGAGGTGGCGGGTGAGCTGGACGACGGCTCCCTTCGAGGCGTTGTAGCCGGCCGTCGCGCCGCGCGAGGCCACCAGGCCGTACATCGAGGCGATGTTGACCACCGCGGCGTCGCCAGAGCTCAGCCCGGACGACGCTCCGGTGACGAGCGCGACCCGTCCGTCGACCCGGAACATCTCTTCGACGGCGGACATGGTCCCCTCCCGCCCGCCGCAGGCTTCGAAGACGCGCGACAAGGACGCCGCCGACGAAAGGCCGGTTGAACGGAGCCGTTGGCGGCAGTCCAGCCGCCGGCGGCCGGCCACCGGCCCGTTCAACCCTTGACGTACGCGGACTTTGCCGTGATCAGGCCGTCGGTGACCGTGAACAGGTCGACTCCCCGCACATGCCCACCGTTCCAGTCGTAGCGCCACTGCTGGACGACGCGGTCCCCGGCGCACCAGAACTGTTCCACGGTGAACCGGCTGTCCCGGTCGTCGAAGATCGGCTGCCACGCGGACTCGATCTCCGCGCGGCCGCGGTAGCTCGTGCCGTCCGGCGCCGGCGAGGTGGCGTCGAACACGCAGTCGTCCCGCAGCAGTGCGAGGGCGCCGGCAAGGTCGTGCGCGGACCATACCGCGTTGAACCTCTCCACGACCTCGGCGGCGGACGGGACGACGGCGGTCGACGGGCCGGCGGTGGGGGACGGCGATCCGGCGGGACTGCTCATGCCAGGGCGGGTTCGGCGTCCGTGAGAGCGGCGCGCAGCTGCTCGCGCAGCTCGGGACTGTCCAGGTGGCCGTGCCGGGACACCGCGTGGGCGGTGGCGGCGTCCAGAACCTCCTCCTCCTGGCCGGCGATGGTGAGAGTGCAGCCGACCTCGTTGGGGACGGCGCGGCAGTCGATCATCTTGCGGGTCATCGTGCTGTCCTTTCAGGTGTGCCGGGGCCTCATGTGGGCCGGGCAGCCGGCCGGCGTCCGGCGGATTGCGGTTGGAGCTGCCGGTGTCCTTCGAGGCGAACGGCGGCCGCTCAGGGCCGGACCTCGAGGACGAGGTTGAACGGGGTCTCCGCGGCGCGGCGGACCCGGGTGAAGCCGGCGTCGTCCAGCAGCGCGCGCAGCCGGGCCTCCCCGGCCTGCGCGCCCAGAGCGGCGCGTGGCTGGTCCGACATCGAGTGCGGGACGCAGATGACGGTGGAGGCGGTGTAGTACAGCCGGCCGACCGGGTTGAGGTTGTCGACGAGCGCGTCGTGAGCGTACGGCTCGACGAGCAGGAACGTCCCATCCGGAGCAAGAGCGCGGCGGATGTGACGCGCGGCCGCGAGCGGGTCGGGCATGTCGTGCAGCGCGTCGAAGATCGCGATCAGGTCGTAGCCGGTGCCGGGGAAAGTGGCGGCAGAGGCCACCTCGAAGGTCGCCCGGTCGGCGACCCCCGTCTCGGCGGCGCGCTTGCGGGCCTGGTCGATGGAGGCGGTGTGGTAGTCGAAACCGGTGATCCGGGCCGTCGGGAAGGCCTGGGCGAGCAGCAGGGTGGAGGCGCCGTGTCCGCAGCCGACGTCGGCGACCGTGGCACCGTCGCGCAGGTTGGCCTCGACCCCGTCCAGGGCGGGGATCCAGGACGGTACGAGGTTGGCGGCGTACCCGGGGCGGAAGAACCGCTCCGTGCCCTCGAACAGCTCCGGGTCGTGCTCGTGCCAGGCGAAGCCGCCGTCGGTGCGCACCGCCTCGGTGATCCGCTCGACGTTCTTGGCCACCGCCACCGGCAGGTGGAACGCGGCGGCGGCCTGCATCCCGTCCGGTAGGGCGAGCACGAACGCCTGCTCCTCCGACAGGGAGAACCGGTCGGTCGTGCGCTCGTACGTGACGTAGCCGCCGGCGGCCTGGCCGGCCAGCCATTCGGCCACGTACCGTTCACCGACGCCGGCCTCGGCGGCGACCTCGGCGGAGGTGGCCGGCATGACGGCGAGCAGCGCACGGTACAGGCCGAGCCGGTCTCCGATCACGGCTGCGGCTGCATGGAAGCCGGCTCCCAGGTCGACGACGAACCGTGCCAGCAGGTCGTTGAGCTTGGCCTCGTCCACGGCGATCACGCTCCTCGGGCGCCTGCCGCGACGTGCCGGTCGAAGAGCGTTGCCCCCGCCCGCGGTCTCCGCAGTCCGGCTCGCGGAGGTGGACCGTCCATCCGTTCGGGCCTGGGCGATGGGCCGAACCGGCACCGGAAGTCGGTGCGCGGGACATCTGACCAGCAGATCGTCCCGTGGTCCATACGCCGGGCGGCGTATCCTCGGCGAAGGAGCTGCCATGCGCACCAGGTCCGCGAGAGCGATCCTCGACGTTGCCTCCGATGCCGCCTCCGCCGGATCCGTCGAGGCCTATCACGCCGAGCTGCTCGGCGCGCTCGCCTCCGGCTTCGGCTGCGACGTGGTGGTCTTCAACGAGTTCCAGGTGGCCCCCGGGGCGCACCCCGCCGGCCCTGCCTTGGCGACCTGCTCGACCGCCCCCCCGCTCGAGCCGGCGGGTGCCATCCCCCCGGCGCTGTGCGCCGCGTTCGTCCGGCACATGCTCGAGCACCCACTGGTCCGCGTGCACGCGGCCGGCGACCTGAGCGCCCATCGCCTGTCGGACCTGACGGGCTTGCGGGCCTTCCAGCGCCTGGCGGTCTTCGGGGAGTTCTTCCACCCGGCCGCGATCGAACATCAGCTGACGGTGGGGCTCGCGGGGCCGCCCGGGCCCCTGGTGGGCATCTGGCTCAACCGGCAGGGGCGTGACTTCACCGACTACGACCTGCTCCTCGCCGAGCTGCTGCGCCCCCACCTGCAAGCGGCCGAGCTCTCGGTCAGCGGTGCGGCGGCCCGGGCCGCCCTGACCCCCCGCGAGCGCGAGGTTCTCGACCTCGTCGCCCTCGGTGCCAGCAACGCAGCCGTGGCCGAGGCGATGGTGGTGAGCCCGGGAACGGTCAAGAAGCATCTCGACAACATCTACGCCAAGCTGGGCGTGAGTTCCCGGTCTGCCGCCGCCCAACGTGTGCGAGCGCGTGGCGACCCTTCGCCGTCCTGGCCGTGGTCGAGCGCTCAGTACGGGGCTTGTCCGTACCGATATCCCATGCCGGGATCGGTCAGCAGGTAGCGGCGCCGGCGGCTCGGATCGGGTTCGAGCTTGCGGCGAAGCTGGGCCATGATGCGACCCGGCGAGGTGCGACGGCTGCGGGCCGGTCGGCGTGCCGTCGGATGTCTCACCGCCGGGCCGGCGCCTCGTGCACGCAGAGCAGCTGATCGACCATGGCTGGAAGGTGCTCGGCGGCGGTGGCGATCAGAATGTCCACGTCGATCGACCAGTAGCCGTGCACGGTTCGGTTGCGCAGCCGGGAGGGCTGTTGTCGAGGATCTCGGGATAGCTGGCCTTGATCTCGTCGGGCAACTGGGCGGCGGCCTCGCCGAGCACGGTGAAGTTCCACAGGAGCGCGTCGCGTCGCTGGCGATCCGAGGCCAGGGACTCGGGGGCCTGATCGGCCGCCAGCAGATGTGCTTGCTCCGCGGCGTCGATCATCTCTTCGAGCAGGACGAGCTCACGCCGCATAGACGCTCCGTGCCTCCGACAGCACGGCGTCCTTCATTCGCCGGTGGAGGGCGGCGGGAGACCAGGTCGACAGGCCGGCCGAAGACGGCGGCCAGCTCGTCCGCAAGCTGCTCGATCTCCCATCCGAGCCGGTGGCCAGGCTTCAA